>CAZJXY010000077.1:0-11628 GCA_964549925.1 uncultured Bdellovibrionales bacterium
GATGGAAGGTAATTAAGACCTTGGGGAGTAAACTGTCCGAGTTAGATCCGCTCGGAGGTTTTGTGGCAGAGACCGGCGCTTCATTGGTGCTTTCCGGTGCGGCTTCGTTGGGAGTGCCGGTTAGTACGACCCACACTATTACAGGAGCGATCATGGGTGTTGGAGCGAAAAATGGGTTACTAGCAATTCGTTGGGGGGTAGGGGGAAAGATTCTATTAGCTTGGGTTATGACTCTTCCAGCTACGATGGCGTTGGGGGGCGGAATTTTTGCTGCGCTGCAGGTTTGGTTTTAGGGAGTTATAATCAGAGCAGCATAATCTCTGATCCGGAGAATTAAAGACGCCAAGCCAACCTTCCCAATTCGCTGTAAGCCTTTAAGCTTACGATCGTCGACCTGTTAGTACCGGGAAACTACAAAAACCGGAACGACTTCATCGGAATTTCAAGAACCTGGACCTGACGCAGTTCTCCTTCGGTCCAAAAACCTTCTCTGCTCGTCAATTGGGAACCAAGCAGACACTAGTCAGTTATGCTAGTATTTTTGTAGAAGATCAGGCTTACAATAAAAATGGTAGATTTTCGTAGATGCAAGACTAATCGAATCCGGGAAATTACCTTAGCAATTCAAGATTCAACGGATTTGTCACCATCTTTAAATTCCCAGCACCATCATAAGGCCAGAGTTCCTTAGGCTTATCCCAGTATAATTCAACACCGTTCCCATCAGGATCATTTAGATAAAGCGCCTCACTTACCCCGTGATCACTTGCCCCTGAGAGAGGCACTCCCGCGGCTGTGAGGCGCCTATATGCATCGGCTAATGCTTCTCTAGATGGATAAAGAATCGCAAAATGATAAAGGCCGGTCGTGCCCTTCGCCGGAGGAGCGCCTCCCAAACTTTCCCAAGTGTTTAACCCGATGTGATGATGGTATCCCCCGGCGGAGATGAATGCGGCACTTTTGCCCATGCGCTGCACTAGCTGAAACCCAAGCACGCCGCAGTAAAAATTTAGAGCTCGTTCAAGATCCGCAACTTTTAAGTGCACGTGACCAATTTTTACTTGAGAGTGTATTTCGTTTGTATTATTCATCCCCACTAGGGTACAGCGGGGAAGGTCGTGCGTGCAAGCTCTTGATCGTGAGCTCTCTTATTAGCCACAAAGATGGTGCGACCCACCATTTTGAAGTTAGAAAATGTGTTAGCATTCTGCACGTTATAAATCGTTAAAACGTCAGATGCCACGAGCAAAGCGCCATTTTCCTTTAGTGCGTTTTGACTGACACGCATAAGATCGGTGGAAAGTTGGCCATTGGTGTCCGGTCCGAGCATAAACGCGGTGATTAGATCAAGTGAATCGGGTGCAGCTTCTTCCAGGTACCGGATGCCATCTGCAGCAATTAGTTTATCTGCAGGGACCAACCCAAGCCTTTGCGCCTCAACTATATTTGGCTCGAAGATCTCGACTCCAATGACGTCAGAGCCTGATCTCGCTAAGAGCGCAGTCGACAGCCCCCGGCTCACACCGAAATCCAAAACTTTACCAGCGATATGCTCTTTTCTAAGAAGTGAGGTTTCAGCAGCCGCCTCGAGAGTCTCTTGGTAGTAACGCAGCCTGTCCTTAAGGTTCGCGGAGAGTTTTTCAAGTTCAAGCGAGTCCTTCGGATAAGGATTCAGATTAAGATCTGAACGAAGGATACGGCTAAGAATGAAATCTAACATCGACTAATTATATTTTGTTGTGTTGTTCTACTCAAATGTTTGGTAAGATTTTGGTTGATGGAATCTAATCAAAAACAACAATTAAATCCGAGATTTCCGTTCAAGTCAGGGAAAGATACGGACTTGCTGACGGTGGAGATTCGATCTGATCGATTGATCTTACGTCCAGCCTGGTTGGGATTAGCCCCTGAGATTTTTAAAGAGTTTAACTCAGATATTACCCGTTATATGAATCCGGGCCCGGCGAAGGAGCAAGGCGAAACTGAAGCGGTAATTCGGAATTTCCGCGCGAAGATGGCGCATGGAAGTGATCTATTTCTTGCAATTTTGGATGGCGACACGGCTGAATTTCTTGGGGCCTGTGGGTTGCACGGATCGCTCGATGGAATGGATGCGGAATTTGGAGTATGGCTAAAAAAATCCGCCCAGGGGAGGGGAATTGGACGGGAGGCAATTCAAGCCCTTTATCACTGGGCATGCCATAATTGTAATTTTCGTTTCTTCTACTATCCGGTCGACCGCCGAAATATTTCGAGCGTAAAGATTGCGCAGTCGCTAAAAGGAGAAGTTATCGAAGAAAAGATCTCTCCAACTTTGTGGGGTGGGGAATTAGAGGAGGTTTTGTTTCGGATTGCACCGATTGAAAGTAAGTAAGAATACTTTAGAGGTAACCTAGTGTCTGCAACTGTTCCACCTCACTTTCTTTCTCGTCGTTCGCAGACTTTCCTTCTACTGGCTTAAGCGCTCGTGGTGTCAGAGTGGAAAGAAACTTCCTCAACCGCTCCTCCTCTTTACCCTTAAGAATTGGATCAGCCAGAGCTAAGTTATGCTGTTCGAATGGGTCGCTCTTATAGTCAAATAGTACTGAGGTACTATCCTTAAGGTTCATAATCAGATGGTATCCATTTCCCCAGCTCGATCGGAGCTTTGGACCGCGGTCTAATTCTGCAAACTGAAACTCCCTTAACTTTTGGTCATTCCCATTTAGTAGCGGAAGTAAACTTTTGCCATCTAATCCAGTGGTGTTTGATATCTTTAAAAGATCTAAAACTGTGGGGACGACATCGACTAGGCTGACGGTCGACGTAATCCTTCTTGCAGTAATTTTTGGTACGTAGATTATTAGCGGTACTAAGAGCAACTCTCGAAAAAGCGATGCTTTGTGTCCGATTTTTCCATGTTCGTTAAATTCTTCGCCGTGATCCGAAGTGACAATTACTATGGTATTATTCATTCTCCCAAGCTCTTCAAGCTTTGCGATTAAATCCCCAAAGACTTGGTCGACCGCTAAAATACTTTCGTCGTAGAGATTGGAGATGTATTCGACTTGGCCCTTGGTCAGGCCCTTTTTTTCAAAACTTTTGGCAGCGCAGTTATCAGGGTCTAAATATTCAGCGCTAGGGGTAGAAAATACCTTATTGAACTTCTCGGGTGGAGCATAGGGACAGTGAACATCGTAGGTGTGAAGAAAAATAAAAAAGTTCTGATTAGATGGGAGCGACTCAATTGTCTTTAAAGCATCTTTTGTTGCAACCTCAAACTCGTGATGCAAATCAGGTTTTCCTAGTCGGGTGTTTACGAAAGTGTCAAAACCTTTCCCAAATCCGAAAGCCTGACTTAAATAGCCCCCACCTGTAAAGGCAAAAGTGTGATAGCCCTTCTCCTTTAAGATTTCAGCTAAAAACGGAGTTTCGGGGACAAGGCGACGCTTGTTGCTGGCAACTACTCCATGGCTAGTCGGATAAAGTCCAGAAAATAGTGAAACGTGGGAAGGCAAGGTCCACGAGGCCGGAGCTATAGCGTAATCGAAGGTGACCGATCTATTTGCAAACGAATCAAGGTTAGGAGAGGTCGCTCTCTTATAGCCATAATTTTTAAGACGGTCAGAGCGCAGAGTATCGATAGAAACTAAGACTAAATTCAGACCCGTTTTCTGCAACTCCTTAGGCTTAGAATCGTCCCTCTGCTCACATCCAGTCGTAGCGAGCATCAGGAAGGATGATAGGAGCAGTGAGTAGGTCAATGATTGGCGACAAGGCATTTGGGCAAAAATCTAAAGGTTAACTCCGCTGGAGCATATGGAATTATCTGTAATCCAGCAAGAATATATAGAAGTGAAAAGCTTACCTTGCTCCCGGCATAACTTGAGGCGGAATAAATCCTGCTGCTACTCTCGACACCTTCGCAAAAAAGCTCCGTTGAACTTCTCTACTTCGAAGACTTAAATCTTCGAAATGAAGTTTCGCATCTTCACCGTCCATGGAAAATCCTGACTCCAACAGCTTACGCACATCTTTGCGCGTAATTTTAGGATAGTTAACGGCGTGGAGGATCTTTTCAATATCTATCCCGGGAAGATCAGCGGCACGTTCCCGTAGTCCCGCGGCCACAAGTTCAGGATCGAGCGCCCTGTGGTAGCTTGGTGCGGCGTATCCCCCCTTTCCACGATACGCTTCTGCTCCGAGCGAAAAGAGATACTCAATTTGGGCCTTGTATCTACTAATCTTTAAATCCAGTTCGGGAATTTTTGGATGATTAAATTTGATATCCTGGATCCTTTGCCCCAGGCTGGTGAACTCTCGCATCACACGAGGAAGTCCCCATGCAGGATCCACTTCGCTGATTACCTGTATTGGTTTAATGTTGGTGTGAGGTTTGATTACGGATTTCCCGGGGGTAACTTCCTTTTTGTAACAGTCACGCAAAAATTCATCGATATCCAGCGTTGATTCAAATCCAAGCTCCCGATTTTCCGGCTGAAGAAGAAAACGTACTAGCCTTACCCGATTAACTCCGGGCTTAGTTATTTGCTCAAGTGCCTTCTCAATCGTTAGATCAGGAGCAAACGGACGTGCAAAACGCCTAAACCGAGCGGCGAAAGCTTCTGCATCAATCTCCGTCGATCTCTCACCGAATTGGGCTATTCCTGCTTCACCATCTATTGGTAATGCTCCCAATAGTACTAATTCCTCTGCGCGTTTAATCAATTGTGACTCAAAAGCCTCCAGTACTGTCAACTCCGGTACATGAGCTTCCACATAACCATAGCGATGATCTTGACATCTGCCTAGGCCGCGCGTGAGGTCCGCCACATTTAAATTTTTTGGGATAGCGGTCTTAGCTAAAAGATTATGCATGTATGCGTAAAGTTGAGCCAAATATTCGGTATCGCAAACTCCATAATTTAGTAAGTCCTCCGGGAGTGAACCATCGAGGTTGCGCTCTCTTGCCCAGTCACGAACCCGAATACTTTTTTCCATCGATTTTCCAAGGCAGGCCCAGACATATTCCTTTAACCCGGTGCGCTTGATATCCGGTCGAACAACCTGGCCAAGAGTGCGCGTATCAATCACAGAGCGCGGAAAGATTGCTAGTGAACGCGATACTTTTCTTTCGAAATGCTCCTCGTGTATTACAGTCACTATCTCTGAGTCCTCTAGAAGCGCCCTGAGCGAGGAAGTGTCATGCTGCTCAACTCTATTAGCAGCATCAACACTTTTTACGAAGTCGAAGAAATAATTTTTACGGCGCGCTGCATCCGAGATGCTTACAGTACAAAGTTGCTGATTCTCTTCAACGGTAGTCTCGAAATCTAGCGCAAGCGGGACCCCGCGGCGCTTACGCAGTTCTGAAAGATTATAATCAATGCTCTGTTGATCTCGAGAGATAGTGACAGGCCACTCGGGTTTTTGAATTTTTGGCTTTTCGACGAGCTCAATCCTTGGCGGAACGGTGCTGCTTTGCTCGGTAGGGGAGATTCGAGTTGGAAGGATTACCACTTCCTTACGCGGTGAAATAGAGAGAGCGAGTCTGCCGCTTAAATCAACTATCTCTCCCTCGGTAGGGAGATCATGCTCAGGGATCCCACCCAAGAGAGCCGTGATCCGTTGTGAACCACTATATAATTTAACCGACCTGTTCCCGAAGGGATCACAGTCTGTCTCTCCGACGCTTAAGCCAGAAATCATAACGATCGGAGTTGCCGTTTTGCTTCCGCGCTCATCCAGCCACCGAAACTGCTCCTCAACTTTAAAATTAATTTCATCCAAGACAATCTCAGTGTCGAAGGCTTTGACCGGGTCGGGGTGGATACCTGGGTCTTTAGCAAGCTTCATCCCCAATCCGACTCCGACCGCTCTAAGCGGATGAGTTGAGAGGAGCAGGTCTGAATAGATCTCGGTGTCATTTAAGTTTGAGCAGGTAAGAAGCCCAACTAGTGAGGCAGATTGGCCAGCCTGGATAAAATCATCGAGCAGTGGCGCAAGTTGGGTAGAAATGACACCTGGTGTAATCTTACAATCTATCCCGATGTTATTTAACAGCGCAACAAAACCGGGGCGCTTATAGCGAGAGAGTTCTTCCACACCACTCCAGATAAGTTTTTGGGTTAGACCCGCAGCTATGCTTAAACGGGATGCAAGCGCGCAGGCAGTAAAGTCAGTATAGGTGCGCCAATCATCGCCGCACTGTAATTCTCTGTTTAGGGCAGCAATAAGTAAGAGGCTCATGCTTGTCTTATCGAGTGCGAACTTAGTTTGCAGCGAATTCGCTGAGATTTGAAATTCGGGTCCCTGAAAGCAATCAATTTTTGCGCCGTGACTTTTCAAATAACTTGCAATTGAAGCCGCGCCTAATACCGAATCTAGGTCAGTTGAGAATTGAATTTTGATCGGTTCGTTTCTAGTGAGGGTAGTTACGATTTTATGGGCTACCCCCACAATCTCAGGAATAGTCTCCATTTTAGGTTCTTCAGGAAGAGTAGGAGTCAGATACTGGTGCAATTCACTTCCGGCACTAAACCCGCGGGAAGATAGAAATCGTGCGACAGGGGGCGATAGACCGTGATGAGTAACAATCCGCTCTGCCACCCATGGCGGTGGTTGCGCACTCGGGAGAGTAACCCGTTCGAACCCTGTGTCGGTATGTCCCTCCTCTCGGGGAATGGCGGTATCCGACCTATGAGGAATTCGATGGTTATCGAATAGAGAATTATCCATTGTTCCCGGAAACTTGGATCGACCTAAAGAGCTGTTATATCCTCTCTTACTGTGATATTCAAACATGGTTCGAAAGTGCCCAGTTTATAGGTATATACCAGCACCACCAAGATGCAGCCCACGCCGGAGAAGCCCGCTACACAATTTGGTCTCTTTCCGAAAGAGAACGGGACGGATTTTTCACCACGACTTAGAGATTTTCGATACGGCGGCAGTCTCAGTCGAGACGTTGATCAATACATCGGGGATCCGGTTCTTAAACCAGTGCGACCTCTGATTCAATTTAGAGAGTCGAACTTAGAGAACGAAGCAAATATCGCCGCTCGACATAATTTTAAATATTCGATTGCCCCAAAAGTTCTCTCGGCAAGAGGTTACATACCGGGTGAGTCAATCGATCGGTTACTAAATCCGAGCTTAAGTCAGATTCCAGATCCGCATCAGGCACTAAATTTTACTGCAGCCGTTCAAAGGTTTGTGAGGGCCGTTAGGAACAATGAACCGATCTATTCAATGAGTGACTTTGATAACGACGGCATCACTGCAAATTGGCAATTTACTGCCTTTCGGAAGGCGATCGGCGCGTGCTCATGGTCTGCTCTTCCGGATCGATTTCAAGATGGGTATGGCTTAAACCATAAGATGATCGATGAAGCCTATGCTAAATACGGTCCGGGATTAATCGTTACTTGGGATTATGGCACGACCAATAGTAAAGAGATTCAGTACGCGCAGAGTCTTGGTTTCGATGTAATTGTGTTCGATCACCATCATGTAGGAGATATCCGTTGTGCTGCAAATCTATTGGTAAATCCTGGTCAAAGCGGGTGTGGATACGCCAATAATGTAATTAGCGCATCAGGTTGGGCCTTACTTTTTTGTCGGGCGGCAAATGAGGAGCTTCCTCCCGCACTAAAGGTTTCTGAGCAGTTTCTCCAAACCCTAAATGAGCCGGCAGGAGACGGCTTGGTCGCTGATATGGTTCCATTGGTTGGACCAAGCAGGACTATTGCTCAACTTGCGCTCCGTCAATTCAAGGATTCCAGCTGGCCTGTTCTGCGTTATCTCCTCCAAGGAAAAAAAAATGAGGATTACAGCGCGGACGATATCTCTTTTACCATCGGTCCAAAGATTAACGCAGTCGGAAGATTATACAATGCTAGGCTTTTGATCGAAGCGCTCGCTGAACAGGATGAAAATGAAGCTGAACAGATAGCCGGGTACCTAACCCACGTAAATCGTGAACGCCAGGAGCTTGAATTTCGCATGGTCCAAAGCTCAAAGGGGATGATTAAGACCATCATTGAGCGTGATGGAGCGCTTCCTCGGTTTTTGATGTTACAGGATGAAAACTTCCATAAGGGGATAGTCGGAATCACAGCTCAGAGACTACTTGAACTATTTCATAGGCCAGCATTTGTGTTTGCCAAAGAGACTGGATCGGCGCGCTCAGTCCCGGGATTACACTTAGCTGAAGCTTTAAAATCGATGCAGGAACTTTTCGTCAAGCAGGGCGGTCATGCGGTTGCGGCTGGAGCGACCCTTCTTCCAGGGAAATTTAACGAGGTATATCTTCGCTTAAATGATTATGCCCAAAAAAACCTGGGACCAGAACATACGCCATTGACCTTAATGATTGATGGAACTCTACGCCTTTCAGATATCACTAAAGACGCGGTACGAGAACTTTATCAATTGGAGCCGTTTGGCGTTGGAAATCCGGCGCCTATCTTCAAATTTGAAGGGGTTGCCGTTAAAAGTATCGGACATTTCGGTCGGCATAAGGAGAATACATCCGTGACCTTGGTCGATCCACAGAGTCCATCCCGTAAGATCGATGGAAAGATTTGGCGGATGCCGATGCATGAAGATCTTTATCCCGGAGCGATAGTGGATCTCTACGCTCGTCCGATTATAAGCCCGTTTGAAAATACCGTAGAATTAGAGATCAAAGAGGTAAGGAAGGCTATTTAAAAAAATGGACTCGACTTTCGACGCTAATCTTAGTCTCTCCCGTCCGACTCTTCATACTCCCTTAGAAGAGGGGGACGATCTTTCGGTGTTAAAGGTTCCAAAACAGGGGATGTTTCGTTTTGAAGCTCCCGAGTTTGCAGAGATCCCCCCCGATCGAGAGAGCTTCGCCGAGCAAACTGGAAGGGCGGCGATGTTGCTTGAAGGATTCCAATATATCCCCGCGCAGATTCGCGCGATCATGTATCTTGATAGCAGCAGGAGAGATACGATCGTAGCAGCTCCGACCGGTGCTGGTAAGACATTCTTGGCGCTGGGCTATCTTTCAAAAAACTTAGAGCAGCCGGAAGCAAAGGCCGCAATCCTAACTCGCCAAGTGAAATTGGTGGACCAGATCTGTCGAGATGCTGACGGGGTGGTGGACTTAGGCGACGATGAAAAGATACAGGTAACCGGAAAGGTTGCTCCTGAAAAGCGTCAAGCTTTGTATGATACACCGCATGCCAAACTCTTTTGCGCTACTCCGCATGTAATATGCCAAGACTTGTCGATTCCACGAGAGGGAGATTTATTTTCTCCTGGGATTCCGGCCGGTAAACTTTCGGAGCACTTAAACCTTAAAGATCTGAGAGAAATTGTGCTCGATGAAGCCCATCAAACTCGGGGTAAAGATCCGTACTCGAAGCTTTTAGAGTATGTGAAGAAGCACCAGATTGACGTGCGCATCATCGGAGTCTCTGCCACCCCGGCTCGCAATAAGCAGGAGCTTGAGGCTTTACAATCTAAGTTTCCTAACGGTGCAGAGCCGATCTACTTTTTGGCTGCACCATGGCCGAAGAAGTTTCCTAGTCATGCGGTTTTTGTTCCTCCCTCGATCCGGCTTAAAGCAAGACCGTTAGAAGACGCCATAAATAGCTGTCACTCAAGAGTAGTTGAGATGGTTCGGGCGTTAAATGTTCCCGAACTTGAGACTCCCGCCATGGAACTTCTCGGTCGAGTGGGGCGAGATCTAGTCACGGCCAGGGAGAGTCGAACAAAAGGATTTGTAAGGCAGCTTTCACAGATCCCTTACCCTGAGGCGGCTACTGGCGAATCCCCGGATCAGTATAAAGAGCGTCTGAAAGAGTTAAAGCGGGAGCGATCGAATTTAATCGAGCATGTTTACACTCTTGGAGCGCTTGGACGGTACCATCGTTATCTAAATACGACCGGAGTATTTTTCTTTCTGGATCGTTTGGGACGTGAAATTGTAGATGCTGAAGTAACCCGAGCACGCAATGAACATGGGAAACTTGTCTCTGCCATGTTCGTTCGATCTAAAGATAGTCAGAACTGGTTTTTTCAGATGTTGTTTCGAAATCCGGAACTGCGGGGTTATAGACTTCAGCTTCGGGAGACTTTCAAATCATTCGCCGAAGGCACCCAATATGAGAAAATTCTTTATGCCAAAAGTTTGCGTGAGCTTGCTGAATCAACCCCAGGAATTGATCATGCTGGTGTGAAAATTTTGGCTGATCATAAGGGGCCGGGATTACCCAAGGGCCCATACAAGCGTGTCTCGGCGCTGAAAGGGGCCGTCTTTGACCAGATGCGCCATGACTTAGCCAACCGTGATAACTGGTATGATGGACCCGCCACTGAGAAAGTTGTCGAACTTGTGCGTGAGCATGTAAAGCGTGAGCGCGCCGGGTCGATCTTGATCGAAACAAAATTCTTTGAAGACGCGGTATTTATGAGTGAGCATATACAGCAGCGCTTAAAAGAGTACGGAGTAAAGAGTGGTGTGGCAGCCGGATCTAAATACTTGAGCGAAAAATCCGTAAAAGATGCGATTGAAAGAACAGCGTCCGGTGAATTAAAGGTACTCGTCGCGACGGAATTTTTGCAGGAGGGTCATAATATTCGAGGCTCAAATACTTTAATTGCCAAGCACCAGCCTGGGCGTGCGGATGGGTTCTTGCAATTGATTGGACGGGCTGGAAGATATGGGGTGGCATACGTCCACAGCATCTACCTGCCTATCACAGAACAGAAGTATCTCTCGAACTTACGCGGGATGAAGCAGATCCGAAGATTTATTGAGCAGAACTTTAAGCGGGTAGGTTAGCTCCCAAGTTCGCTTTATTTTGCCAATAAAATCATGAAGTAACGATAGAACGAATTACTGAAGCTCAAGCCTTAGTACTCTAATCCAAATCTCATATGGAGCTAAACCAAGGGGCCGCCATAGGGGATAGATATAAAGTTATTGCTTGCCTAGGTAGCGGCGATAGCGGTCCTGTTTTTCTGGCTAGAGATATCTTCCAAGGTGATGAAGTCATCGCATTAAAAGTCTTTCATCAGGGCACCTTCCGGACGAAAAAAGCGAAAGAACAGCTCCTAAGGGGTTTGGAGCTTTCAAAGCAGATTAACTCTCCGACGTTAGTCAAAACGTATGAGTTGACCGAAACTGCTCAAAACACAATTCTGTCGATGGAGTACATTCGAGGAAGGGATTTAAACTCTATCCTTGAGCAGCAAACTCTCGAGTTAGACCAAGTAATTCAGTTACTAATACTTATCGCTGAGGAACTCTCCAAATTGCACCGTCTCGGAGTAGTTCATAACGATCTATCACTTGCCCACGTTCTTATAACCGAAGATGGGGATCTTAAGCTTTGCGGAATTCCCCAGCCAATTGGGGAACTTCACCGTGGATTGACTCCGATTAACCTTCGAGTTGGCAGTGCACATTATCGAGCCCCGGAGTTTCTGCGAAGCGGCGCGATTACCCCAAAGAGCGATCTCTATTCCATCGGAATGTTAGGCCGGGAGCTGTTAGAGGGATGCACTATACGCCACTCTGACAAACGAAAAGTGCAGGAATTCGCGGCCATAGTCGAGTGTGCAACCAGTTTCGATCCGCATTCAAGGTTTCGCTCCGTTGAGGAGTTTTTGGTG
>CAZJXY010000078.1:0-11586 GCA_964549925.1 uncultured Bdellovibrionales bacterium
CTGCCAAAACTGTTTAGGTTTTGGTCATGCTGATAAGGAAAAACTCCTTGTGACTCAGTATATCAACCTCAATTTGACTATATCTGCGCGGTCTTGTACCCTGCAGCCATATTCTTGGGAAAGATTTATGGCATCACCAACAAAAGTTACCAACAATAAACGAGCCAAGCGTCGTGCTAAGATACTAAAGAAGCGCCACTCAAAGGAACGCCGCCGACAAAAGAAAGCTAAGACATAGCTGATCTTATCTTGAAGCGCTTAAGTAGTGCTCTTATCGAGTCGTACTGTAAGGGGATACTCCTTGTCCTGCTTCTGCCTTCGTTCGCATTATCGCAAACCGATCTAAAGATAGGGGTAATTGCCAGCTTAACGGGCCCAGCCGGTGAGGAGGGAAAAAACTGGGTAGATGGGGCGGTTCTAGCTGCTGAAGAACTGACCAAGACTGGGACCCCGGTTACGCTCGTGATTGAAGATGACCAGACACAACCAATCAAAGTTGTTTCGGCCTTTGGAAAGATGGTCAGAATCGATAAAGTCTCCGGAATTCTGGGTGGGACATGGGATTTTCTGGGTGAGGCTGCGTATCCGCTAGCCAACCAATATAAACTCCCTTTCATTACACCGTCTAATCCACCTGAAATCTTAAGTCCTTCCGCACAAGAAAATCCCTATGTTTTCACTAGCGGCCTTAGTCTTGAGGCGGAATCCAAGGTCATCGCTGAATTTTTAAAGGCTGAAAAAATAAAAAGTATAACACTTCTTGTACCTAACATTCCGTGGGGCACGTTCCATGCCTCAATGATGCGCAGGCTGGCCGATTCTCTTGGAATAAAAGTCATCGACCAGCATGAATTTGCGTATGAGGGATATCCCGATGTCTTACGGTCGATTGCGCTCAGAATCTCAAAGAACCCGGCCGAGCTAATTTTCGCTCCAATTGACTACAATGGTATTGATCTTTTCACACGTGAGTTCAAAAAATTAAAGATTGGCCCAAAACTTCTAACCACCCAGCATCTTGACCATGCTTTCGAGTTGAGTTCAGAGAAGCATCGATTCTCTGAGTGTTATGCTGTCTATCCAAAAGTTCGGTCCGAGAGCTTCGAGTCAGCTTTTAATCAACGTTTTGGTCGCGCGCCGGGGGTATACTCAGCCCATGGTTATGATTCTTTAAATTTCTTAGCTCAAGCCCTATTAAAAAAAGTTGATTTAGGACGATCAATTTCCCCATTTTCTCACTCTGGTATAACAGGAACCCTATCTTTTCCCCCCAAGTTTGGGCGTGCACTCAATCTTGGGGAGGCACAGATTATGACTACAGCATCTGGGCAATTCGAAGAGTACCATTTTGGTAAATAAAAAAGGGTCCGTATTACGAGACCCTTTTTAAACCCAGCCTCAATCATTGCTGATTGCGTAAGTTTTCGAATATTAAGGATCGTATGGATCTATTACCTGTGATAGCCCGCCATCGCATCCTAGCAGGAATTCTCTTCCGCTGACTTTGATGCGACCCTTGCTGCACTCACCGTTACCGGCCTGAGCAACGGTAGCCTTCTTCTTTTCTCCCTCGATTGCGTGTTCATCAATTGAGTTAATTGCACCAGCGGCGCTTAATTCTTCTTCGAGTGGACGGAGCATCAGTCCTAAACGCCCCATTGTCTTTGCAGTTTGTATTGTTAAGGCATCTTGAACCGCTACTTCAAGCGAAATTGTTGAACTTACGGCGCGGCCACGATTTCCACGCGCGATTCTAGCGGCTGCACCACTTTCGATTTCTGTCATCGCCTCGTCTTCGACTACTCCGCCGAATGATAGAACTCTTACGTTCTGCACAAGGATCTTGGTCTGACTAATTCCCTCTGTTTCATAAGTAAGTAGTACGTCAACAAAAGTTCCTGGTTGGGCGAGTTGGTCTACCGAAGACAGGGCGTCGACGTCTATTGTTATCGCACGAAACCCTGGACGAAGCGTAATCGAAGAACGGTTCGGTTGGGTTGAAAGATTTGCTCTAACCAACGGCTGATCAGAAGTTAAGTTACCCTTGGCGTAAATGTTTTTGACTTCCGCTACATCCCGAATTGCTCCTTCTGGAACACGGTTGCGCGGCCAGTAAATTTCTTTTAGCTCGATACTCGAAAGCTTAGTTCCAGCAGCTACGTTCTTTGTCGGCGCAAGTAGCGTTACGCCATGAATTGCTGGACGAGTTGCTTCAACTGACGCAGTTTGAATCTCTTTTGGAACGTTCGCCTCAGAACGGTTGTGCAGCACGAAAACGAAAACAGTCAGCAATAAGCAGGTGAATCCTGCTGCCGCGACTAACATAAGACGATCTCTTTCGCTTTTTCTTACAACCGGATGGTACTTTACGAATCTCTGACTCATAGACAAAAACCCCAATCCTTAAAAAACCAGTGGGTCAAAACTTCGAACCAGCGAGTGCAGAAAACCAAACCACAATCTTCTTACACTCGTTAAATAGGTCTTAACCGCTAATCCATAGTTCTATCCAATCTGCTTCAGAGTTTTTAACATGCTCACTGATTTCAGCAGCTTAGCCCAGTTGAGGGACTTGCGGTAAAAAGCAAAGAACTACGAATTTGCGACAATTCCATAGATGTTATGGGGAGTTTGGACGGAAAGGTGACTTTGGGGCTATCCCAACGCCAGAACGCTCGACCCCACGTATACCACCACAAAAAGGGTGAGCATCGAGATAAGGATTAGAGCGGTAAAAAAAACTCCATGGGAGCGTGATCGAGAAGCCTCAAGTTCAAGCTTTAAGTCTTGTAGCTGATAAGAGATATCGTCAAGATTCATCGTATCTTGGTGCTGTCCGGGACGAAGTTCTCGTCTAACCGTCTGCAACATCGCTAGAAGCTGATCTAGCTGGCGTGCGTCGATTTGATTTTGCGCATGAAGACTGGACACGCCCTTTGCCATCTCACTCATACTTCTGACAACCCACGAACTTATTGGATATAACTGCTCTGGACCTTCATATCCCTTTTCACCTGGAGCAGCCGAGAGAAAAAAGCTTAAGGCATTTTTAAGCGCATTGACTTGGGTCTGTAGGGTTGTGATCTCGGTACCGAGCACGTTTATCTGGGATGCGATATCAGGCTCCTTTACCAGCCTAAGTCCAGGAGAGGGTTGAACTTTTTCTAAATTTTCAGCTCTAACATCCATTTAACCATCACTAACTAGTTGGAGTTCGCTCCATTTGTCGGCTAACTTGAGATGCAACAAACAGCGTTTTGGATGCTTAATGTTCCAGCATTAGGCTAAGGGTATTAGGATAGCAGAATGAGATTAATAATTGCTCTGCTACTACTCCTTAGCATTAGTTCGTGCGGGTTTATTGAGGCCAATACTGTCGGACTTTTTTTTCCAGAGCCGGAAGCCGTAAATTTAGAAGGAGCACCGCCAGCACCACCTCCAACTAAAACCGAACCTGCTCCAGTCCTGATTGAAAAACTTAACGATTCCAGCGTTTCACAAGTCGACGATATTGAAATTCTGTGGAAGGTGCCGGAGCAGCCTGTCGACGGGTTTGTAATCCATTATGGTAACGCAAATGACCAACTAGATAAGGAACTGAGGGTGGAGGTCACTGAGCTTAAAAAGATTGAGCATCCACAATTCGGAACTGTATACCGCTATCTACTCAAAAGCGTAGCACGAGGCGAAAAACTCTTTGTTTCTATATCTGCGTACTCAGATACTTTAGTATCTGATCACAGCGCGATCCTCGAAGTGAAATAGACCTTACTTATAGTTCAAGTTTGGACTTAGCCAGCGCTCGGTTTCTTCGACGCTGAATTTTTTCCTAATTGCGTAATCCTCGATCTGATCTCGAGAGATTTTTCCGAGCCCGAAATATTTGGACTCAGGATGACTAAAATACAGGCCACTTACTGACGCGGCTGGATGCATTGCAAAACTTTCAGTAATCGAAACTCCAATCTGTCGCTCAACTTTCAACAGATCAAATAATTGCGCCTTCTCGGTGTGATCTGGACATGCGGGATAACCGGACGCCGGTCGAATCCCACGATAAAGTTCCTTAATTCTTTCTCGATTAGTTAAGGCCTCATCTTCTGCGTAACCCCAGTAATCACGACGTACCAGCTCATGCAAACATTCAGCGAAAGCCTCGGCTAATCGATCGGTCAAAGCTTTAACCATGATCGCCCCATAATCATCAAAATCGGCCTCAAACCTTTTAACCACTTCCTCGATGCCAATACCTGCTGTAACCGCAAAAGCTCCGATGTAATCCACCAAGCCGCTCTCTTTTGGGGCCACAAAATCAGCTAAGGCCAAATTTGATTGATCCGAACGTTTCTTATGCTGTTGACGCAGAGTATGGAATTTAGTCAGTACCTTTTCTCGGCTCTCGTCCGCATAAACTTCGATGTCATCATGATCTACAGTATTCGCCGGGAATAGCCCGATCATGCCACGCGCTTCGACTAGGCGTTCAGTGGCCAGACGATGCAGCATAACCTTGGCGTCTTCAAAAAGCTTACGAGCTTCCTTGCCAACCCGCGGGGAGTTGAAGATGTCGGGATATCTACCGCTCAGATCCCAAGTCAGAAAGAAGGGTGTCCAGTCAATATATTCAACCAAACTCTCAAGCGGGAAACGCCTAAAGATTCTAATTCCAGGCTCCTTTGGCACCGCGATCTTATAACTACTCCAATCGGTTTTAAATTTGTTGGCGCGTGCTTCTGCCAAAGTGCAATACTCTCTAGCAGATGCGGCAAGTGCATAATCGGCCCTAATCTTATCGTAGTCAGAATTGAGTTGTGAGATAAACCCGGCTGACTGTTCAGTACTAGTAAGAGAGGAGAGTACCGGGACACTGCGCGAGGCATCGGCCACATGCACAACCGGCCCTGAGTATTTCGGGGCGATTTTTACAGCAGTATGTCGCCTTGAAGTCGTAGCCCCACCGATTAACAACGGAACCTTAAATTTGAGACGCTCCATTTCGGAAGCAACGTGGATCATCTCATCAAGCGACGGTGTTATAAGTCCGCTAAGCCCAATCACATCCGCCTGCATCTCTTTTGCTTTGTTTAATATCTGATCGCAGGGAACCATCACTCCTAAATCGTGTACGTCAAAGTTGTTGCAGGCCATTACAACTCCAACGATATTTTTACCAATATCGTGAACATCCCCCTTTACCGTTGCAAGCAGAACCTTCCCCTGTTTGGAGCTTCGTCCTGATCTCAGCTTAGCCTCTTCGATGTAAGGTATTAGATAGGCGACGGCTTTCTTCATCACCCGAGCACTCTTTACTACCTGGGGAAGAAACATCTTTCCTGAGCCGAAAAGATCTCCAACTACATTCATCCCCTCCATCAGCGGCCCCTCGATTACCGTCAAGGGTTCGGGATATTTCTTTCGAGCCTCCTCGGTGTCCTGATCGATAAAGTCAACTATTCCCTTAACCAAAGCATATTTTAAACGCTCTTCAACCGAAGAGCTGCGCCAGGAGACTTCATCTTTTACGGTGCCCCCCTTCTGACCGGTGCCCTTCACTTTTTCGGCATGGGTAATCAATCGCTCGGTAGCATCCTCACGGCGATTAAGCAACACATCCTCAACCATGCTTAAAAGTTCTGGATCAATCTGTTCATACAGTCCGAGCTGTGCCGGATTCACGATCCCCATATCCAATCCGGCACGAATGGCGTGATAGAGAAATGCGGAATGCATCGCCTCTCGAACCACGTTATTTCCTCTAAATGAGAAAGAAATGTTACTTACACCGCCACTCACTCTCGCCCCTGGCAGATTCTCTTTGATCCAACGGGTAGCTTGAATGAAGTTGACGGCATAGGGATTATGTTCGGCTATTCCGGTCGCGACGGTTAAAATATTCGGGTCAAAAATGATATCCTCGGGGTCAAACTCAACCTCCTTTACAAGTATATTGTAGGCTCGTTTACAGATCTCTATTTTACGTTCATACGTATCGGCCTGACCGCGCTCATCGAAAGCCATGACTACCACGGCTGCGCCATAGCGCCGAACCAGCTCTGCTTGTTCACGGAACTTCTGTTCACCCTCCTTTAGGCTGATCGAGTTTACGATGCCCTTTCCCTGCATGCACTTTAAGCCAGCCTCGATCACGCTCCATTTTGAAGAATCGATCATCAGCGGTACTTTCGAAATCTCCGGCTCAGATCCGATAAGATTTACGAAGTCTTTCATCAATTTCTCAGAATCAAGCATTCCTTCATCGAGGTTGATATCGATAATCTGGGCACCACCTTCAACTTGGTGGCGTGCAATCGAGAGAGCGCCGTCTAAGTCATTTTGCTGAATTAACTTCTGAAATTTGGGCGAACCAGTAACGTTGGTTCTTTCCCCGATATTCACGAAGTTGTTCAACGCTGTAATATGCAACGGTTCAAGTCCAGAGAGTCGCAATCCAACTTTTCTAGGTGGAATTTTTCTCGGGGTAAAGTGAGCTAGCGTATCGCTGATCGCTTTAATGTGTTCATACCTAGTGCCGCAACACCCGCCAGCAATATTGATGAATCCGCTCTGGGCGAACTCTTGCAGATAACTCGCAAACTCATCCGGGGTCTCATCATACTCGCCGAATTCATTTGGCAGACCGGCATTTGGATGAACGCTAACCGGCAGCTCAACGTTTGTTGCGATCTCTTCTAAGAATGGACGCATTTGTCTCGCACCAAGGGCGCAATTTAATCCGATGCTAACCAAGTTTCTGGCGTGTGAAACGGAGTGCCAGAAGGCCGTTGGAGTCTGCCCGGAGAGAGTCCGTCCACTTTGATCGGTAATCGTACCCGAGATCATCAGCGGTAATATCAGCTTATTATCGGAACAGAATTTATCTACCGCATAGATTGCGGCTTTAGCGTTGAGTGTATCAAAAATTGTCTCGACCAAAATTATATCCGCCCCACCCCGAGATAGACCACGCAGCTGCTCGATGTAACAGAGAGCCAGCTCATCAAAGCTGACATTTCTATATCCGGGGTCATTAACTTTCGGAGAAATTGATGCGGTTTTGTTAGTTGGACCCAATACCCCCAAAACAAAGCGTGGTTTCTCCGGATTTCTCGCCGTGTATTCAACGCATAATTTTTTTGCCAAACGCGCAGCTTCAAAATTAAGCTCCTCAGCTATATGCTCCAGGGCGTAGTCCGCTTGTGAAATTCGATTTGCATTAAAAGTATTGGTGAGGAGTAGATCGGCTCCGACATCGAGATAGCCACGATGAATCTCTTCTAGGATTTGAGGCTGAGTAATTGTTATTAAATCGTTATTACCCGACAGGTCACGTTTATGATCCTTGAATCTCTCCCCACGAAAGTCCCGCTCGGAGAGCTCATAGCCTTGGATGGTAGTGCCCATGGCTCCATCCAAGATTAAGATCCTTTCACGCACTAATTTGCGGACTAACTCTAGCATCTGGCAAGTCTATCTCAGGATTATAATTCTGCAAACAGAGTTACTGAAATCCCTTTTCGACAAGAACGTCTCGAAGGTGCTCCACCTCGTCTTTAGATGCCAATCTCGGAGTATATTGTTGCTCCACAATTCGCAAAGCTCGATTTAGCTCGCGATTCAAGTCGTTTTTAGATGGTGGTTTGACTAAAAAGCCGCTTGCTCCTTTCTCCAGGCAGTCAATCAGATTGTCCACGGTGCCATAGGCGGTTAACACGATTATGGGAAGATGCTCTAACTTTTTATTGGCCCGTATAGCGTGAATCAACTCCTTACCATTCATTTCAGGCATATTGATGTCAGTAATTATACAAGAAAATTTGCCCGGTGTTGATTCAAGCTCTGAAACTGCCGCCTTGGCAGAAGAAAATCCCTGCACCGACGGGTATCCGATATGTTCTACGAATGAGCAGATTATATCTCGCGGTGCGTCGAGGTCCTCTACCACCATAACCCGAAACGGTTTGCCAGGCTTGAGCTTTGAAGATGATATCCGTATCAGCATCGATCTTAAATCCTCTACACCCTGCGCTCCTTGAACGAAACCAAGACCCATAAGATCCCATTCAAATCGCCGTCGCGAAAGCTCTGGACTCTCTCCCAAATTTAGAGCCGCAACGACCATTACTGTTTGCGGATTGACGCTCCAAGCATTATTAGATATTGATTCAATCTGTGACTTACTAAGGCTCGGATCTAAAAGAATCACATCAAAAGATTTTGAGCCAAGCCAATCTATTACAGTCTCAGCCTTAGTTGTCTCTTTAACACGGAATCCGCACTCGTTTGCCACAGCGTTCAGTCTGGCAGAAAGTCCAACATCAGAGGAAACAATTATCAAATCAGGCATGGCTTAAAAACCATCATTTAGGTTCGGGTAACTTCTTAACAGCTACCTTTAGCGCTTCAAACAAGGACTCGATCTCGGCACGGGCATCATCAATATTTAAAGTTGCATCATCCAACATCGACTCCAAAGCCGCCGAGTAATTGGCAACATCGCTAAGCCCGAAAAAACCTGCTCCGCCCTTCATCGTATGAAATAGCTCAGTGGCGCGTTTAACTTCTTCAGCTGCCTCTAGAGTCGCGTCACACAGGGCAGAGTCAAACTTTTCGATGTTATTCGAGCACTCATCGACAAACACGCGATAGGCGTTCCTCGATATTTCTGAGGGGTGTTTTGTGCGCTCCATAGCCGTAAAATCGGCCCAAATTGGCGAAAACTATAGAGTATACTCAGGCAGATGGAGTTTTTTCTAGACGGCGTGGTCAAAACCTAAACGGTTTTGACTGCTTAGTTGTGCCAGAGTCAGCTTATGGCTGACCGGGCCACTGGCTTCGACAGGCCCGTATGTGTTTTCTGCGGCAAAAAATGGCTCCGCCATTATTTGGCTTGCTTAGCCAGTGAATAGGAGCGAATTGAGGGGCGTCGAAAGGGCAGCCTACCTGCTTGTTGCAGTTGTAGAAAAATAAATAGTTTCGTATGGTTAATTGATTTTATTGTTTACTAGAGCGATTTAGAATTATGGCAAAGAAACTTCTGGCACTCGTCTTGATCCTAGCGGTAGTTGGAGTGGGGTACGTTTATACTACCAAGTCCGATAATGCTAACAAATCAGTGGCCTCGAATTCTACTTCAACTTCTCCAAGCTCAACTTCAAAATCTGACCCAGCGCTGAGTCCAACTGGTAAGGATGGAGATCCTGCTTCAAAGATTAACCAAATAAAAGATAACGCTGCATCGGCGGCTGACGCAGAAGAAGATGATGAGTTGGTTGAAGATGATGCCACAGCCGCTGAGAAATATAAGAGCGCTGCTGAAGCTCTCGAGGCTGTAAAGAAAGGTTCGGTAGATTATGATGATATTGTATTGGATTACTTTGTTGAGCCCGGACCTGATTGCACCTGGTGCCCTGAATTTTATGAGGGAGTAAAAAAGCTGATCAACGATCCTAGTACCGACGCCGATCAACGCGGGTACTACGGTGAGATTTTAGCAATCAGCGGGAAGTTTTCTAACATTCAAACCTTGGTCGAAGGAATAAAGGGTGCACCAAACCAGGACGTGAAAGACGCCTTGGCTGAGTCTTTGGAGTTGGCAATCGGTGACGATAAGACTGCCGAGTATCTCTCAGGCTACCTAAATGATAGCGATCCAACATTGAAAGAAGCCGCTGTCGCGGCCCTTTCAAATCAAGGCAGCCGATTAGCCGCTGAAGCGCTTTATAAGAACGCAGTCGAGACCAAAAATCCGGAAGGCTTTTACAGCCTGGGGATTGGTTTAGGGGAGCTAGTTCCGGATGAGGAGGCACTTCCATTCTTACATGAGGCTGCCCAAAAGCGAGATGAGTACTCACACTTAGCTGTCAAATCGCTGCTCAATTCTGGCGCCCCGGGTCTAAGTATTCTTGTGGATATCATGAACAAATCTAACGATGCCAATTCGGACACGATGCTTTTAAGAGATGCCGAAGATCACATCATCTACGATAAAGAGGTTAAGTCAATTCTTGATAAGGTAGCGGAGAGCAATAAAAATCCTCGGCTGCAGGAATTCGCCAAGAAGGTACTTCAGGACTTCGATGAAGAGGACCTAGAAGATGATGAGGATGCTTAGAGTTAATCCTCATCTCTCAGTCAAGCTAGACGAAACGCAATATAAAAATCTGAGAAAGCTTCGGCCAATTCCGATAAGACTAGACGCAATTCAGAGGTTTTGCGCTCATCGATTTTATGATCTCCAAGAACAATCTCAGCTATTTTTTTGTGTGCCGAGTAAAATAGAGTAAACTGAGCACGAAGCTCTTCATAGCCTTCATTTTGTAACTGCTGATTTATCTCTTCGAACCAATTGTCCGTTCCAATCAGTTCCTGCCGTTCCAACTCAATTGGATCGCCTGAGGAGAGAATCTCTCGCAACTGACAGAGCCGTTCCGGATTGTGCAGGTCTTCGTAGCTGAACCCAGCTATAAGTTCTACGGCTATATCGACGAAACGGGTAGCCTCTTGCAGGATTTCCTCTTCAATTTCGAGCCTAGCAAGATCACGCGCGAAACCAGGAAGGGCAATTACATCAAGCTCGCCAGGTTCATCACTGCGAGCTAAGACGAAGGGAGCTGCGCTGAGGCTCAGTGGATTTTCCTTGGGGAAGAGGCTTTCACTCATAACGTTATGCACTGCCGGCCGATTTAACGACTTCGCAAAAACTTTTTATTATGTGGCCTCTTCGACCAACTCTCTAATTCTACTACGTATCCTAGTCTTGACGGCAGCATCCTGAAAGGACAGCCATCGATCGGCTAAATCAGTGAATTCCAATCCGCTAGGGGATTTGGATATCACGTCTTCAACTTCTAGTTCGTGGGTTTCGCGAGCTATGGCAAATCCCAACTCATCGATCGCAGCCTTGACTCTATAGCGATCTGAGCGCGTTGCTTCGAGCCCATGACGTCGCAGAGTCTCAATACACTCCATCTGTTGTTTCAATGCCTGTACTGCTAGCGCTTGATGCTCGCTGGGATCATCAACGAAAAACTCTGCCTCTGAACGTATTTCAGCATATAAGCACTTAAGCAGCTCACCTTCACGATGCTCGTCAATGAGGAGGTCTAAGTAGAGACGAGCTACGCCTGCCATGTTCCCAATAGCTCCACCGAACATCGCCGCGTCAACTAAGTTGGTGAATTTGAAGACTTCTAGATGCTCCTCTACTTCATGAAGCGGATGAAATCCAGCTTGAGTTTCCGGATCCTTAGGGAGAGAGGATTCTTCGGCGTTTGCTGGAGGTGAAGAAGCACTCATAAGAGCGTTTATAATTTGACTCTGAGAATACCCCTCGGCGATATTAGGCTTTAAGTCTGATACCGCCATAAAAGCTCTATGAGTAAACTGGGCCTTATCCAGCTTGTAAAGAAGCGTTTCTTCCCACTCATCTCCGTCTAGGGAGCCGACTTCCGCGAATCGGCGATTCGCGGCCTCAACCTCCTGCCTGATAACCTCGTCTAGGGGATTACTCTCACAAGTGTGGCTCTGAATTTCTCGAGCTAATTCCGCGGCATCGAAAGATAGACGCATGAGAAGCTTGTCGAATCC
>CAZJXY010000079.1:0-11564 GCA_964549925.1 uncultured Bdellovibrionales bacterium
GTGGACAACATGTATGCGCGCAAAATCGCCAATCATTCCATCGGCGATCGGTTTTTTCGTCGAATAGGTTGTACCAGCTCTTTGCAAAAGCCTCTCTACAAAAGTTTCATAGGAAAGCTGCGAGGGAAAAGTGTAGTCCGTTGAGAGATTCTTTCTTCCTTGCTGAACTGCTATCTTTGAAAAATTCGTGACGATAATATCAGTTGTAGATGGGTCATCTACGAGCTCTTGAAGAATTCCAAAAACCTTGGAATCACGCTCAATCTGAGCAAGCACCTCATCTCGCTCAACGCTTGTAAGCTCAAGACCAAGACGATGTGTTACCCGTCTTATGGTCTCATGAATTTCGATACTGCTAGGCAAAAGTTCCTGATTGGCGCGATCCAGGCCAATCTCCCTCTGAACTTCCTGGACCACATAGGTCAGCACTGAGGGCAACGGTGTAGCACGCCTCACCGAAACAGTCGCCTTGGTCTCAGATTCAGCGCCGACTGCCTGTTTATAATCTAGTAGTGGCGCACGCACTTTCTGCACGATTCTACTCCGTTACTACCTGATCTGAAGTCTCGATCTGGGATCGAATCCAACGCCCATCACTAAGGGCAAACTTTTTTTCTCTTCCTTGATCGTCCTTAACGCTTGCGAATCCGCTCACCCCGGTAACTCCTGAACTTGATGCGACCGTACCATTCAACTGATTGGAGGTATAAGTCGTGTCATTCCAAATTCCATCATCACTTTGTCCCCTAAGAGCGAAAGCGATCTTTCCAAGCGGTATGGCGGTGTTAATCGCAAGACATTGTTCCTGTGTAACCAGAAGAGTGACGGTGCGCGGAATGGCTTCCTCAGAAGTCCCTTCCTTAGGTTCAAGCGAGCGTTCAGCTGAGATAATCTTTACCTTTTCTGCAATCACCTTAGTTTGCGCGTTCTGCACCAGTAACACATCCACTATCGAACCGGATGTGGCCCATCCTTCAACCGCCGAGGTAGCATCAACCCTAACGGTCATGGCACGCATTCCGGTTGGAATCCGCTCGATCACTGGATTTGATCGAGTTCCGGCTAGGGTGAAGTTAGCGGCGAAAATTGGTAGATTTGCCGGCAATGGCGCAATCGTGACCGCCTCCAGATGGGGCGAGATATCATCAATCGCATTCTTAGGAACCTGATGTCTCGGAAATGCTACTTCCCTAAATTTAATATCCTTTAGTCGAGTGCCGGTTGGAACGTAGGCAGAGGGAACAGGCAAATTGACTGTGTCAAACTCTCCGACTATTTGACGCTCTGCTTCTACCGCCTTTGGAACCGCACTACCGGGTTTTAAAATCAAAGCGGCTAGGACAATCGACAATGATAGCATCGCGACCGAGATAATATTTTTATCCTTGCGCTTCCTACGTTTAATCGACGAGCAAGTTCTTACTGCCATTTCCCCTCTTTCCTGCAATTTTAAGCCAACCTGTAAAATTAGGGGGCAGCTTGCACGTCGTTGGTCTTATCGTTCAGCCAATCGGATAGCCCATCGATGAATCCTCCAAGTGATTGGCCAAAAATATTCATTGAAAGATAGACTATGCCAATAAGCACCGCCGCTCCAGCTGCGTACTCCAGCATTGAAAGACCACTCTCTCCGTTTCCTTTTGGCTTGTGTCCAATTTTCATACTTCCTTCTCCTTATGTACTAAAAATGTTCAACCGACCTTGGCCTTAACGAAGAATTGATCAGGTTCTAGGCTTTCCGACATTGCTGTCCCTTGCTCCATTGTCTCAGCACTCAATTGCGGACTAAAATGAAGCAACTTGGGACTTTGATCCTTAGCGCTAGGAATCATGATCGCATCGGCAGCCTCAGGTAGAGTATCTACTTCAGATGATGACGCTTTACTGGTTAATGCCGGCTCGGAACGAAGTCCAAAGGATCGTCGAGAAAAAAGTCGTCGTAAGAATGAATCAGATTGTCCAACCTCATGCCGAGAAGCAATCTGTGAAACATTCAGCACGCCAAGAGTTTCAAGGATTCCAGTCAATGGCTCCAGCACAGCGGCACCACCTAAACTTGCGATGGTATCTCCGGAGCCTGGCCAGCGCATCGAGGCTCTCGAAAATGGAATCTTGTTACGGCTCCACTCCTCACTCTCAAGTTTTACAGCTAACTCAAATTCTTGCCTTAAGATTCCCGACTCTAGACCAAAGCGCTGAGAGCCGTTTTCAACCACAAGGAGCTTTGCCGCCGGGCTGACGATTCCTCGGAGTTTATTCAGTCGCGCAGCAGAAGAATAGAGACTAGCTGGATCATTGTTAATTATATATGCGACTCGATCTGCAGCTCTGTACAAAGTTTGAAGAATTGGTCCTCTTGCAGATCCAACATCAACTACGACGACATCGAAGCTTTCATCCAACAGCTCCAAAATTGATAAGAGGTTTCTTCCAAAGTTGCTACGAGCGGAATAGATCTCATCGCTCTCGGGCGCTGGCGGCATCACATAGAAGCGCTGATCATCTTGCCACATACTCACCAGCGCCTGAGTCACCATCTCTTCGCTAACTGGTCGCGAGCCAGAGAGCAGCAAATGAAGATTTTCGTTAACAAATGGCCGCACCTGAAGAAAGCGGCTAAGATCTTGCGTCTCGAAGTCAAAATCAAGCAGCGCCACTTTCTTCCCGGAGTTCCAGACTGTCTCTGCTAAACCTGCGGCTACGGAACTAACTCCGACGCCACCTTTAGCACCATCAACAAGGAGCAGGGTTCCACCGCGCTTCTCCTCTCGCTTCCTTGAAAGAAGGATTAGTTTCTTTAAAAACTCGTAGGCCGGCGTAGCATCGGTAAAAACTTCATCAATGCCGAGTCCGGCGAGCATCTCAATTTTTGAGAGAGTGTCGGCTCCTCGGTTGAGCTTCATGAAAAGAATGGTCTGGGGTAGAAGTTTTTTAATCTTTGAAATTACAGATGCATCTCTTTCAAATAGTTGGTATCCCAGGATGCACAGATCTGGCGTTTCATTGAACTTAAGCTCTTCGAGAGTGAGAGGCTTTAACGAGACTCTTGGTATAAATCCGATTTCACTAATATCCGCATAAACGTAGGAATCAATTTGCTGCGTTAATCCATTTCGATTCTCAGCGGTGGTATCAACAACGACAATTCGCAGCATCTTAAAACTTCCCTTTCGATATATTTCGTACGAGCAATCGAGAGAGCTTTCTCGACCTATCAGGTGTTCGTAGCAAATCCGGAAAAGTTGCTAACTTTCGTAACCTTCTAGAAAAACGTTCTGCGGACCCTGACGCACTGGCTAACCTGGATATGAAAGCGCATTTTTAAATCTTAGTAAAACATTAGTTTATAATTCTGAATTCTCGGTGGTTGATCTAACTAGCTGAAATTACGGAAAACATTTAACCAATTCCACTCTAATGGCTAGAAATACCACTGCATCCCGTGAAAGTCTTAATTTAAGAAAGAACAAAACATCGCATTTGCCCAGGCCCCTGATATTGCTAAGGACGCGGATACGATTTACTGGTTGCGGGTGCTGCTCGGTCAGAGAGAGTAGATGCCTAGCCGAGCCGTTTCTACACTTGGGTATGGACCGCGCTTTAGCGGGCAGAGGTTTAAAGACGATCAGAAGTCGACCAAGGACGAAATTGCTCTGGTGAAAAAGTCTCTAGATCCCAAAGAGAAGACCTTAAAACCCTAAAACGCGAAGCGCTGCCGCGAAGTGTGATCAATCCTACCGACTCTGAGGCTGATCAGTAGGAATAACCGCGACAATCACTCCTGTCTCGTTTTTCACTCCGATAAAGTAACTCATAAATCAGACGGTAGTAACTCTCTCCATTCATTACAGAATTTTAAATTTTAGGGTATCTTTTGGGCGTTACATTTCTCCCCCAACGAGCATAACTCATTAGTAACACTAAATTTTGCCTGGACACTCGCTTTGATTCGTCAAAAGCCACCTGAGCGCATACTTGAAGAGATCTCTCTCGCATCAGAGCGAATTGGCACTGAACTTCTGCCTCAAAGTCGAAGCAGCGAGAAAGAGACCTTGGCCGTGGATTCATCGACGAGCACTTCGCTAGCGCTACGGCGGGAGCTTTTTGTCGAAGGACTTAAAGCAGTGAGATGCGGTGAAGAATTCGACGCTTCTCCGGCGCAGCAAAAACGAATTCGTTACATCGAGGCACTAAGTCGATTGGATCGCTACGTCGAAGCACAACAATTGGCTAAAGATCCAGTACTGCGCGAGCACCAAATCGACACATTTGAAGATCTGCGCAATGCCTTGGAGGAAGGGATAAAAACTGGATACATTAAGCTTCCGACTGGTGCTGGAAAGACAGTAATTTTTACTGAGCTTATCGAAGCGCTAGGATTAAAATCCTTGATCGTTGTTCCGACAGAAGAGCTGATTGATCAAACAGTAAAGCAACTTAAGCGTCACGCGCCTGACGTGAAGGTAAGTCAAATTTACGGAGGTAGAAAGGAAAAACCCGGTGAATGTAATATTACCTCATACGCCTATTTGATCCGGGCAATGCAGAAAAAACATTGGAAGAGCGACGATTTTGATCTGGTAATTTTAGATGAGGCGCATTTAGCTCTTGGGTCTGAGGGGCAAAATGCTGTCGACCAGTTAGCTGAACATGCACTTGTCATCGGTTTTTCCGCGACGCCAGAATATAATCCGGAGAAGAGTTTAGATCTTTTACTTGGGACCTGTATTCATCGACTTAGTGCGCTTGAGGCGATTCGACGCGGGATCCTCTGCCCGGTGTCTAATCTTGTGATGCGTGTAAATCTCGATTTATCAAAGGTAAAAGTTGGAGCATCGGGGGAATATGATGATGCTGAGCTGGAAGCAGCGCTAACAGATGCTGCTAGCATCAAGACGGCAGTGGATCTCTGTCGCGAACTGTTTAAGGATAAAAAAATCATAATTCGTTGCGCTGGGGTTAAACATGCAGAAAGCGTCGCGCAGGCACTCAAAAACGTGGGTCTACAAGCAGAGTCAATTAGCGGTGATGATCCTAAGCGTGCTGAAAAGCTTAAAGCCTATAGAGCTAATCAGCTTAGAATCCTTTGTAACGATAAATTACTAACTGCCGGGTTTGATGATGAAGAAACCAGCGTGGTCCTAAATCTTGTACCGAACTTCTCTAAGGTAGTAGAGGAGCAGTTGGGCGGAAGGGCTCTGCGCCTAAATTCAAATGATCTTACTAAGCATGCGGTGGTAGCTGACGTGATGTATAAAGACCCGCGCCCGGGAAAGAAACCTATTACATATAGCGATGTGTTAGAGGGGCGAGCAGTAGTGACAGCATCCGACGAGTCTGAAAAAATCGATCAGCCACAGTGGTTAGTTGAGCGCTGCGCGGCACTAGCGATCGAAGGTATTGAGATTGCCATGGATATCGACACAATTCGAAGTTATCAGCCAACAGCGGTTGTTGAAACAATAGAACTCGCCCCAGAGGGATGGTTGACTAAAGCCATGCTGGCGCGCTCAATCAGAAGTTCATCGGTAAAAATTGAAGTCGCGCTGGAACAGGTTAAGGATGCCTATACAGACGATATTAAATTGCTACGCACCTCATCTGGGCGTACCGCACAGTTTTTCTCTCCGGAACTTTGTAAGCGTATACAAGAGATTATAAGCTCCGAATATGCGCTACCGGCGGGCTGGGTAGGTGTTAAAAAGCTGGAGCGTGAGTTGCAAATTAGTCGTGAAACTGTTGACCGGTACTTCGAGCGTTTTCGCCTTTCCAGGCCGGATTATTTTGCTGACTACAAAGTAAGAGGATATCAGCATGGCCTAGTGCGTCACTATCATCCGGAGCTTATTCAATTAATGCATGAAGAGTTGGGAGAGCCAAAGCCTCCGGGATGGGAAGCGCTAAGCGCGATTATCCCATCCGGCGGATGGCAGGGAAAGTTAGCCTGCAAAATCGCATCTCAATTCGTTTCTGAATTGAGCGCTGTTGACGCCGGGGAGTATCGAATCTCTGAAACAAAGAGAGAGATGACGTTATCACCAAGTGCTGCAAATGTGCTGCGTGAAAAAATTGTGTATGCCATATGTAGTGAACTTGGAATTGCGCGGATTGCAAGTGAGTTAGATTGCAGCGAGGAAGAGGTCCGGGCAACACTCACGGACGCCCCGAAGCATGTCGACGCTTCCAAAGATCATTTAGAAATTAGAGATCTCGGCCCAAACGCTAAATATAGCCAAGCGATGAAAGGTTCGAAACCAATCAGGGTTTATGAAGGAACGGAAGGACCTCCATTTGAATATTGTGCCGAAGGAAATCTTTCAAATTTAATCGATCAACTTGCTGCGCGCAAAAAGGCACCGGAGGGATGGAGAACTCGCAGCGCTATCGCGGCTGAGCTAGTAAAGGCGGAACTGCTCTCATATAATGGCCGCGTACAGGACGCCTTTTTTGAGAGAATTATGGTAGAATTTCCGCGTCTGCATATGCGCGGGTATCGTAATCGCGAAACTGGAATGGTAGCAGAACATTTTTCCCCCGAGCTGCAGCAGCGTATATTCGATGTTGCAAGAAAGAAGTCCTAAATTGGCGTTGTCTCGTGTCTTGATGCCATGAGTAGTTTGAGCTCAAAGGAATAATGAGCCTAAATAATAGGGAATTTCTCCAATTACAAAAATCAGTAAAGATAGGAGTTCCAACATATTGCACTGATAGTATTTTATCATCTGGATATATTATGACTAGCAAATACGTATTATTACTCCTTAGTCTTACTGTGCTTACACTGAGCGTAATTCCACAATCACATGCCGAATCGAATGGAACGTGGTCCTGCAAGCTAGACGGTACGGAATGGAAAGATACAAAAAGCGGCGCAAGTTTAAACGACGGTAAACTTACACTCTATTCCAGCGATGATCGCGTCGATGGAATTTATATTATGACAAATAAGCCGGCGGCAGAGGGGCACTTCGATTTGAATAATGACGCTCAAGCTTCATTCACTGACTCTGCCGGCGCAAATCATCGATCCAAATCAGGTGCTGGTTCATTGGTCATATCTAAATATGTTGCTCCGGGTGGAGATGGTAAAGGCAGGGTCACGGGAACTTTTTCCTCCGAGTTCGAGTCCACCGCAGATAAAGATTACGCACTTAAAGATTGCACATTTGACCTGCCAGTTAAGAATCTTTGACCATACCCCCTACCTTTCCCCTTTTAGATAACCAACACTCCCCATTAATCTATAATGGTAGTATCCTAGATTCTATGCACTGCTCCCTGAAAAAATCTCGTTCTTGGCTGACAGGCCGGTATTCAGTTTGCTTCGATGCGGCAATAAAAATATCCCCTTCTACATTACCACTAATTGTTGACGGAATTGTTCGGCATGTCATCCCTGATGCGACAATGTCCAACGCCGTGTTGAAGGATCTAAAGGGCTTTGATCTTCCAGCGCTTAACACCGCTCCAAAGGAGGAAATTTTATTAATAAAGGGAGAAGTTCCACTGCACTCAACTGGAGATGAGCGTAACTCTTTTCGACTAGAGCTTTTTTCAAATTTTAAGGCCTTTGTCGGCACACATCAAATCGAACACTCGACGACTGAGCTGCGCCGCGGTGTACTTCCGGAGTTTGTAAGGACGAGAAATATCGGCAGGATATTTCCGCTTCTAATTTCTGAAGTTCGACTTGGTCTTGAGCAATTTACTAGTCAGCAATTCGCTTTTTTCGGCTTTACTCCAGAAGTCACACAGCGACTGAAATTAGAGATTAAAGATGGGGATCTCAAAGTTGAAATAACTGCGGAGAAATTACGCAGCTTGGTTGATCTTCCATTTTCGGCCAGTGGTGTGTTTCAAAGACTTAGTCAGGTACTAAAAACCTCGATAAATACTGATTTATTGAACGGTTACCTTGCGGAACTTGGTAACTCCGGAGCAGTTCACTAAGTTTGCCGTTTGGACTTTAGAGCATCTCCCAGATGATAACCTGTCGATCCCACTTGGATTAGCCACTTAATTCAGCCGTAAATTGAATTCAAATGGTTTCGGTTATATAATTGACTTCCGCTCATTATAATTCCCTCATTCGAGTAGAAGTTCTCCAGAGGTACTCAGCCGCGACATGCATCCAGAGTTGCGCGCCGCGGCTGAGTGTCGGGGTTCATGGTTCTAATCCCAAAGAGGTTCTTAATGCGCAAGAGAAGTGCATTCCTACTGGGTCTATTCTTCGTCCTGCCCGTAGCAGGCGTAGTCTGGGCCTTAATCTGGATCATCAACTTCGGTAAAGGGCTTGCACCGACGATTAGACCGTTGGTGCCATTCCTTCCGCAGTCTACCAGTCCTCAACTGGAAAAGTTCATCTCGATCGCCCTCGGGCTTCTGGTTCTCGCAATTGCTTGCTGCATAATCTACCTCGTTGGGCTACTGCTCCAGCGAAAGATCGCGGCAACCTTTCTGAACCGGATGAGGGATCTACTGGTCTACGTTCCAGGGCTAGGTAGGATCTATACTCTGGTCAAAGGAGTGGTCGAAAACATTCCTGAAGATCCGAAGAAAGCTTTTGGTGAGCCGGTGCTAGTTTACTATCCGGGTACACATATACTCGTGATTGGATTCAAGACCGGTGAAACCAGAGATCGTATCGGTGTGGTGTTCCCTGGAATTCCTCCCTGCACGCCGTATTTCTTCTTGAGGAAGCACGTGCGACGAATTCCTAATGTTTCGATCGAAGAAGCATTGCAGGCTGTCGTCTCTAGCGGAATGAGTCTGCCGCATGACGTTGTCGAGGCGATTGATCATGCAGACATCACCGATAAGGCTGTCAACTAGCTTCTTCCAGGAAGCTCAGTCAAACGGGATGCTCATCTGTAGGCGTGGTTTCCGATCACAAAGGAGGTTATTTATTGAACCCCGCCTCATCCCAATTACTCGAACAATTCGTTGAACTATTATTTTCTCGCTGCCAAGCTGAACAAGCGGTAAAGTCTTTCTATTAGCCGCTCAATTGAAACCCATTGGAGTTGTGGCTCAATCCGTTTCCTGTTATCTCTCTTTTACGATTAAATATGTAAATGGATTACAGATATGAACAGAAATACGAAGATTAAAGAAGTCATGACCGCGTTCCCGCACTCGATCGGATTGACACAAACATTGGAAGTAGCAAAAGAGATGATGCGAACTCACGGGATTAAACATCTTCCGGTCCAAGACGGCGGCCAGCTTGTAGGTCTCTTAAGTCACCGCGATATTCATTTTGTAATCGGACTGGAAAAAAAAGATGCCAAAAGTCTTCTTGTCTCAGACGCCTTTTCCGAGGATCTTTATGTTGTCACCCCAGAAACTCGATTGGTTGAAGTGGCAGGACGAATGGCTGAGGAACGCCTTGGCTGCACCCTAATCGCAGAAAATGGGAGTTTAAAGGGAATTCTTACTGCCACGGACGCGTGCAGATTACTGGCTGAGGCGCTCAACTAGGCGACGGCCGATTAAATTTAACCTCGTGCTCGGGAACCGGGTCAAAGCAGTCAACCAATTCCGCGTCACTACAGTAATCAACACCCGAAGCATCACACCAGACGCATTCAGGCAATCTGTTTGCTATCTCAATATCCAAACCGACAACGCGATCGCTTTGATCATAACTCTTTAAACCCTGAGGATGCATAATGATAACCTTGAGCTCAAAACGTTCACGGTTAAAATCCTCTGGTATGACCCAGGCACGGTGGACAATGTCCGAATTGGCCTCGCACCATTCAGCCACAAACTTATTAGCTTCGTTACGATAGCGTGCAAGTGCTTCCTCCAAAACCTTTCGGGCCTCGTCAATCCGCGGCAGACTGGGAGACGCCTCCAATGAATCAGACGATGGGTCAGATAATGACTTGGGACTGCGCATCTCATCACCTCAATAAAATATCAGGACTAACTTCAATCTGCGCCTCGCTCTTTAATTTGGAGACTAAGGCAGTGACAATCTCCCCACGTAAGCGCTGCTCATGTGTCTCCTTTGCAGTTTGAAGCTGCGTTTTTATCTCATCCTCAGTCGGCTGGATCACTGCTACTGTCTCAATCAAATAAAATTTTCCGGAGGTTTCGTAGATCTTGCTTGGTTTTTTACCGATAGCCTTATCTGTAAAAACATCCCGCTGGACATCGGCAAGATTAAAGATCGGCTCAGCAGAGCCGAACGGCTTAACTCCTTTTTTATCTTCAACCGTAGTATGCAGTGCGGCCGCTGCGGCATTAAGATCAGCCACTTTGCCCTCTGTTAACTCTGCCAAGACCTTATTGGATTTATCTTTAGCGACAGCAACCGATTGTTCCTTCTTCCATTTCTCAATAATCTGAGACTTTACTTCTGAGAGCGGTTTTACATCGGAAGCCTTATATTCTGAAATCGACACCACCACGGATGTATTTCCAATGTCTTGCAGCTGTCCCTTCTCGTCGGGCGTCGCTAAGATCTTCTTAGTTAAATTAAAGAGACCCTCTGGGTCGTTCCCCTCCTTTAATAATCCCTTTGTAGCTGAAGATGTCATCGAATTTTGAACAGCAAATTCTTTGAGTGAAGTCCCAGATTTTTGCCATTTATTAAAAAACTCATTGGCCTTTTCAACGGTATAAGTCGGGGCCTGGTCCTCACGCAGGATTTTTTCAATCTCTGCTTTTACTTCGGGAAGATCCTTTAGCCGACTAGGTCGGAAGCTATCGACGGAAATTACATGATACCCTACCCCGCTAATTACAACTTCAGAAATTCCGCCATTCTTCAGCGCAAAGGCAGAGTCATTGAATGTTTTCCCCATCTGCAAACTAGAGCGGCTAAGCCAACCTAGGTCTCCGCCAAGATCGCGGGTTGTATAATCCTCGGAATAGGCTTTAACTAGCGCATCAAAAGGTTCTCCGGCAACGGCCTTTGCCCTCACATCTTCGGCTCGTTTCTTGGCCTCCTCCCTCTTCGTAGCATCAGCATCTGGATCCACCGATATCTGAACGTGTCTTACTTTAACTTCTTCTTGAGTAGAGAAGCGTTTTTGATTATCAGCGTAGTACAACTCAACATCTTCCGGGGCAATCTCGATCTGGTCCAAAAAGTCATTAGGTTGAAATGTTACGTAATCATATGCAACTTCCGCCTCACTCATATAATCAGCAGAGTTTTGTTCGTACACTTCTTTTACCTTGTGATCATCTGGGTCTGAAACCTCCTTCACAAACATAGCTGGATCGATGCTGATAACTTTTAGGTCGTACTTTATCTGTTCCGTTGCAACGATACTTCTCAGTTCGGTCTGTGAGACTGAAGTTAAATCATCAATCATGTTTACAAATTGGGAGGCAATAGCGTTATGTCGAAAGTCATCCTCATATTGAGCAGAGGTTAACCCTCTTCTTGCGAGAAACGCTTTATAGATCTCTCGATCATAGCCGTTTGGAAACATCCCAGAGCTATTAATTAATCTATGAACCTCCGCATCATCTACTCTAAATCCCCAATCCAGAGCCTGTTTACGCAACAGGACCTGGCTGACCATTCGCTCTGAAAGCTGCTCACC
>CAZJXY010000080.1:0-11537 GCA_964549925.1 uncultured Bdellovibrionales bacterium
CCCCCCCCCCCCCCCCCCCCCCCCCCCCCCCCCCCCCCCCCCATTTACACGCAGACGACGGCATACGCGATTACAGGATGTGACTGGAGTTCAGACGTGTCGATCTAGACTGATCATCACACCACACGCTATTTTTACCCAAAGCAGCACTGGTTGATCTGCTGACTGAACATTTCCAGCGATTAGGGCCAGTGTAATTACACCCATAACTTTTTGCGCATCGTTTAACCCGTGGGTGAACCCCATAAAACTACAAGAGACAAGTTGTAACACTGAGAACACCCTTCTCACCGTGTAAGGGCGCCATGCTCGAAGTACCCAGTACAAGATCAAGAGTATGATAAAAGAGGCTACACCTCCAAGCAGCGGACTTAATAACAATGCCAATAGGACTTTAATGATCCCCTCCCCTTGCAGAACATCGATACCTCCAGCTGCCACAGCCGCACCAGCCAACCCTCCAATCAAAGAGTGCGATCCGCTAATTGGCATGCCCATGACGGTCATCCAGGCAGCCCAGATAATTGCTCCAAGCATAGCAGCGAGCACCACCAAGATTACGGTTTCACCATTTAAAAATCCTGGACCAGTGCGAACCAATCCGGAATAAATCGTTTTCGCTACTGCTGTTCCTGCCAAGGCCCCAGCCATGTTCATTACGGCCGCCAACAGTACCGCTGAAATGGGGCGTAACACTCGAGTGCCAATTACAGTGGCAATCGCATTCGCCGAATCGTTCCAACCATTGACGAAATCAAAGAGCAGGGCGGCCGCGACTACCCAGGTCAATAGTGGAGAGAGCGCAAGAACTTGATTTAACATCTCGGACATATTCGAGACCTATGCTGTCTAGGGGTTAATTAATGTGCCTTCAGTAGAATTATTTCGATCGTGTTTGCCACCGTTTGGCAGGCATCCAAACCCTCCTCCATGTAATCAAGCAGCTCTTTCCATTTTAAGATATGAACGGCGTCATTTTTCTCTGAAAATAGCTTTCCCAAAGCCGCCTTGTGAACAGAATCACCCTCGCTTTCAATATCGTAAACCTTTCCCACAAGAGCTAAACATTTAGGTCTGGTCTTTGTGGAGCGGATATATCCTGTTGCTTCAGACAGTAACTCAGTGGCACGAACAATTAATTCCGCTTGCTTAACATATTCAGGAAGTGGCTCTTCAGCCCGTAACGTAAGATAAGAACTTGAAGCGTCATCGATATAATCGACCACGTCATCGATCGACGAGGCAAGCGCATGAATGTCTTCTCGATCAAGAGGGGTGATGAAGGAACGCACCAGCATCTTAAGCAACTGACGCGTGGTTTTGTCGCCCTTATGCTCAACCTCGCGAATTTTTTCGGCGAACTCAGGTCTCCTAGGTCCGGCTTTACATCCTTCAAGCATAAGCTCTGCAGCCCGATGCATATTTCTTGCCGCATCCTCGAACAGATCGAAAAACACCTCATTCTTGGGGAAAATGCCGATCATTTTAAATAATCTCCTAGGCTAAACCTGACTCTTAGAGGTAAAACTTTGTCGCTGGGTAAGTACCTAAGCTTTTGAGCTAGGTCAAATCAGCGGTGTTCACGCAGTCATATGGATGACCTCGCTAATAATTCATTATTTTTGACTAGTTGTCATACTTATCAACAATCGACGTGGCGCTCAATTGTGCCATTCGAGTCGAAAATGGTACTTTTCCCTCTCGCAACTTTTACTCTCTAGGAGCACGGATGAGAACTTTTTTGACTATCACAATTTTTTCGCTGACGTTGTTTTACACCCCCGTTATAGTTAGGGCTGAAGTTCCTACACTTGAGGTCACCGACGCACAACCACTCAAAGCGAACTTAGAAAAATTGGTCGGCAAGAATGTTACCTTGAAACTTTCATCCGGAGAGGAGCTAGGTGGTGTAGTAGCCAAAGTCGGGCCTAATGCCGTGCAACTCTCTCAGTTAACTGGAAAAGAATTTTTTGACGCTGTGATTCCGCTTGAGAAAGTTGTTGCGTTGATCGTTCGCACTCGAAATAGTTAAGCATTTTCTGGAGACGGTATGAAGTCTACGTTAATAGGCCTAATTGGCTTGCTGGTGCTGGCCGGGGTAGCTTTTGCTTCGGAACCACCACATCAGCACATCTTTTTTAAGAATTTAAAAGATGGGGCAATCGTCCATGCCCCCTTCAAAATCGAGATGGGCAATTCCGGTATCGACGTGGCCCCAGCTGGCGAAATTAAAGAAGGATTCGGACACCATCATTTATTGATCGGATTAGACTCCATTCCAAAGGGGGAAGTGATTCCCGCTGATGAGAAGCATCTTCATTTCGGAAAGGGGCAGACCGAGACCGAGCTTAATTTGCCACCAGGGAAGCATAAATTGACGCTTCAATTTGCCGACGGGGTGCATAGGTCCTACGGCCCAGAATACTCTCAAACTATTGAGATTGAAGTTAAGGGATAGATTAATCCAGCGGACTAACTTAACAGCTCCTTCGCCGCCGAAAACGGGTCGATCTTTCGCTGGAAGCAATCTTCTACGAGCTGATCTAATTTTTTTGACTGACCCACAACAATTTTTTGCTCAAGTTCCTCTAAGGTGATTTTAACGATTCTATCGCGCAGGATTCTGAGCCGTCTGGTCTTACCTTCTCCACTACTCTTCAGCCAAGCTAAATGGTGTTCGGTCTGAGAGACAATTTCTTCGGCCCCCTCACCCGTCGTCGCAACCGACTTTATTATCTGCGGTTCCCAAGCTCCTTCACTCCTTTCGGTCAATGAAAGAAGCGTCCTTAAATCGCGATGAAGTGCGTCGGCCCCTTCTCTATCCGCTTTGTTGATTACAAATAGGTCGGCGATTTCTAGAATTCCGGCCTTTATCGCCTGGACACTATCTCCCATGCCGGGAACCAAGACGACTAAACATGTGTCAGCGACTCTTACGATATCCACCTCTCCCTGTCCGACTCCAACTGTCTCGATTATTATTAAATCAAAGCCAGCAGCATCCAAGATCTGTACGGCGCTCAGCGTGGCACGTGATAGACCCCCTAGCGCTCCGCGGGAAGCAAGACTGCGAATATACAAGTCAGGCACCTCAGAAGACTTTGTCATGCGAATGCGATCACCCAGGACTGCTCCGCCGGTAAAGGGGCTCGATGGATCGATCGCCAAAATCGCAACTTTTTTCCCCTGGGAGTGCCAAAGCTTTGCAATCTGATCAACCAAGGTAGATTTCCCGGCACCAGGCGAACCAGTAACCCCAACAACTTGAGCCCGTCCTGAGGACTTATAAAGTTTAGATTGAACCCTTATCGCTATCGGATCACGACTTTCAGCCAAGGTAATTAAACGCGCCACCGCGCGCGCATCCCCTTTTGGAATCCTTTCTAGTAGATCTTTCTCTGAAAGCTTCATCGCTAACTTGCCCCACTCATGCATACCAATACAGCGTCGGCGGAGCAAGTTAGGAGATTTTAACTATTAGGCCAACTGAATGATCTCATTCAAGAGTTGGTTAATCGTGGTAATAATTCTTGAGTTAGCCTGAAATCCTCTTTGCAGAGTAATCAGCTTAACGAACTGATCAGCGATATCAACCGTTGATAGCTCGACGGAGCCAGATTCTACCGCTCCAAACGTTCCGCTAAGAGGCTTACCTACGACGGGCTCTCCTGATGTAGTTGACTGCTGATACAGGTTATTACCGATACGAGTCAGAGCTTCAGGGTTGGCGAAATTGACTAAGCCAATCTGTCCAATCGTGGATTGCTGTCCGTTATCTAGAATCGCAAAAATCGTCCCGTCTCTATCGACTTGGAAGCTGGTAACGTTTCCGACCCCCTGGCCATCCTGAGTAATCGAGATAACACTAGAATTTGTGGCGTACTGGGTATACGGATCGAACGATACATCTAATGTCTGAGTGGCATCGCTCCCCGTATTCCACGGAAGGACATAGCTTATGTGCGGGAGGACTGCCGGGGATGAAAGCGAACCATCGGTATTAAATGCAAGTGTGGTTGATCCTGATCCACCTGATGTAACTAAAAGTCTTGGACGCCCAGTTTCTGGAACCCAAGCTCCGGTAGCTGCCCCGTCTACGTCTTCACTGTTCACATACCCTCTCACCTGCCATGTATTTGATGCAGTTTTAAAGTAGAAGAACGTTACGGTGTGCTTTTCGCCCAGCGAGTCGAAAACTTCTACTGATGTGGAAAACTCAGCAACCGCATTTAAATCGGCATATGTTACATCGAATGCAGCTTGAGTTCCCGCCGTTCCACTATCACCATCTCTGTTCGCTGCATCACTCGCGGTGGTTACTTGTGGGATGGTGGCGGCGCTAATCGCCGTTGCGCCGGCATTTAAGTTCCCAGCGATGGTTAGCTCGGTAGAGCCAATCCCTGATTGCGAAATGGTGTTTACGTTTAGAGATTCTAGGGCTCCGCTTCCACCATCCGGGAATCCAAGAACTAGTTTATCATCTTGAGTTACGATATTTCCATTTGGGTCGATTTTAAAGTTACCGGCTCGGGTATAGAATCGGGAAGACCCATCGGAGACGGCAAAGAAGCCGTTCCCATCAATTGCAAGGTCAAGCGGTTTACCGGTAAATTCTAAGGTTCCTTGGCTAAAAACTGTGGTCGATGCAGCTACTCTCGAACCGCTACCTACGGTGACACGGCTACCTTGTCCTCCTGCGACTAGGTCCGCAAACTCTGAACGAGCTTGTTTGTAGCCGAGCGTACTCGCGTTACCGATGTTATCACCGATGACCGCAATCGCTACACCATGGGCTGAAAGTCCTGCTCTTCCGGCAAAGAGGCCGTTTACTATACTTGGCATCGAGGCTCTCCTTCAAAAAAACCATCTACTACCGATACAACCACTTGGTCGTGTTTGACCACGACCCCTAACATCTACGAACTATGTGTTCCCATTCAGAACACTAACTTCCGTGATATCGGTGAGCGCGACCTCCTTGCCGCCAACTAGTAGAGTCGGGGTAGCACCTGGGATAAACCCGCTCACGACCCCAGCAGCCTTACCGTTAACATCAAAGGTTTGGCCATCTGTCCCTACTGCTGTCACCTGAAATCCATATTGACCGCTTCTGACGTTAAGGTCAGAGAGCGCCACATCGTGTTTACCCTTTGCCATTGCACCGAGCGACACTTGATCAACAACCCGGCCGTCTGGGTCGGTTAGCTGCACAGTAACATCGTCGGCATCATGCGGGACCGTCAGTCTTAAAAATCCACCGTCATTGTTATCAACTGAAACCTGGTTGTTGGCTAAGGTTACAAGTCGCCCTAAGTAGCCAGCTAAAGACGAACTGTCGGAACCGCCTGCACTTAATTTGCCGTTGATATCAATCAATTGTTCCAACGAGCTAAATTGCGCTAACTGTACCGCAAACTCCTGGTTCTCCATCGGATTCAATGGATCTTGGTTTCGAAGTTGCGTTACTAACAAGGTTAAAAACTCTTGCTTTCCAGCAACTTTTTTCTCGACTTTGGAACCTTGGGTGCCCTGAGTGAAATCAGTACCCAAAGAATCCAAGATCTCGTTTTGCGTTATGCCAGTTGTACTATCGACGGCCATAATTGCCTCTTAATTTACCTTCGTCATTAACACCTTAAGCGACCCAATGATCTACAACTTGGGTACCTCGATTGGTCACCGAAGCGTTTTGCGCTCCTGCTCCCGCACCACCTTCTTCTCTTCCATCAGCACGAACAACCCGACTCTTACCGGAGCCCTTGTTAAATCCGCGCTTTTCAAACTCTGACACATCACTTTGCCCAGTTCCGTCCCCACCCACCGAAACATTTACGCTTTCTGCTTCAAGACCAGCTTGGCGCAACACCGATTGCAGCTGATGAGCCTTCTCTCTTAAAAGATTATTGATTTGTGGATTTTCAGCAGCAACCCGAACATGAATCCCACTATCTGTCCGCGTGATGTCTACGCGCACCATCCCCAGTTGCGGCGGATCAAGCCTCAAACTGATTGTCTTACCCTCTTTGGATTTTAGTGCCTCTTTAATAACGTTTTCTACTCGTTCAACCGCTTGAAACGCAATCTTTTTGGGGAGGGTTGAATCTTTGATAATCTTTTCATTTTTGGTGTTTTCAAGATTAGCATTTGTATTCTTGTTCGGACTCGCTGCATTCAGGTTCGGATTCGGCTGGGCTGCAGTCGTTGGCGAAGCAGCAGCAATAGCCTTTACTGCAGAGCCAACTTTAATTCCCGCGTCAGCTACGTTGCCAGCGTCTTGAATCTGTTGTTGCACACTCTGAATGGATTGACGTATCAGTTGAGCCGTAAGAAATCCCGGATCTTTCATTGCGGCAAGTGGATTTGCTCTCTCCATTACAGTGATCTTTGCCTCTTGTAACAATAGCTCAGTGGCCGAAACTGCTTCGCTCTGTTTTAGCGCTTCCTTAGGATCAAGCGCGATTTGGGGACGCTCTTCTACTAATTCTTTACCTTGTTTTGCTTGCTCGGCAATCTCATGCGCTAATTTTCCACCATCCTCGAGTAGTACTTTCCCGTTATCTACTATATCAGTCGACTCAGCCGGTTGCTGTCCTAGAGCAGCTGTTTGCTCCTGCACAATCTGCTCCTCTGGAGCAATAATCGCTGGGGTCTCAGATTGACTCTGAAGTGACTCATCAACCGCCACACCGGCCGAAACGTCGCTCTTAACCTCTTCGCTCGGAATCTCTTTCGCTTCCTTTAACAACTGAGGAACTAGTATCTCTTCTGGTGTCACTTGCGCTTGATCAGATTCGTTGCTGACGGCTGTATTAACTTGCGGGGCTTCGTCCACGCTCACTTCAGCTTCGAGCTCACTTTCATCGCTAGCTTGATCTTGCGACTCGGCGCCATCTGCTTCCGCTTTTTCGTCGCGATCTTCTTTAACCTCTTTTTTATCTTCCTTCGTTTCTGATTTTGTAGAGACAGGCTTAGCATCTTTGACAACCACTGGCTTCTCCACTTCCTGATCTTGGTCTTCAGTTTCTGTGGTTTGCGAATTTGAGAGTTCTTCTGATTCTTTACTTCCCTCCTTGTTCTCATCGGAATGCAGTGGTTTGGCCTGGGCTACCTGAATCATATCAGATTGACTAAACGGTATATCCTTCTCGGTAGCGGTCCTATGTTGATTAACCTTCTTGACCACCTCTTTGAGAATATCAGAGAACTGTGAAAGTAAGGTCTCTTCGTTTGAATTCTGTGGGGCGTTGGCACCAGCAATAAGCGCCTCGACCGCTTGTCGGATGTTCTCACGATTAAAAGTTGTTGGAGTTAGAGCCATAGGCTTACCTTTACCTGCGGCTAATGGAGCAAGAGTTAAGCCACTCGATCACTAGACTTTATTGCAGCAGAATCAGGTGGTTAGCTTCTCAGCTGCAGCGATTTTACTGGGCTTTTTCTGCCCTAGCCGGAAAATAATGCCTGTATAACAGGATTATAATGATCGGTAGTGGCCACAACGCCACAGCCGAAACCGCGGTCCAAAACCCCCGTCTAAAGATCGATCCTTTTAGAGTGGCAAATAGAAATCCCAAGGAAAAAGCCCACACGATTCCCAATCCAAGAATAATTACGAATAGCATCAGTAGATAAGGATAGATTCCCGAGTACCGAGAACGCTCAAAATCCGAAAGAAGATTAGACACCTTTTCAAGGTGTGAATTTGATCGACCAGCGATTTTTAACGACTGTAAAAAGGCATCCTTTGTGGCACGTGGCTGCAGAAAATCGGATGGGCCCTCCAGCGCGTATGCAATAGAAAGTAACTCCACATCCTCTATCGTCGAGTTACTCAAAAGCCCGCGCTGGGGAAATTCATCGAGCGAGGAGAGTAAGAGCTTTAGCTCGATAGGATCTGACCCCTGCAATCGCAACCTTTCAGATATCTTTTCTACTAACATTGAAAAATATATCCCAGGAATCAATCGATCGAAACTTCTTTTCCCAGATACATTCTCTTTATAAAACGCAAACGCCGATTTTACCTCTTCGCTTAAAATATTTTGATAGTCGCCATTAACTAAAAGAGTAATATATTTCGCATCGACTGCTCGACCACGATGGCTGGTTCCTAGAAGTAGACCCGAGAGACCTTCATAAATCGTCGCTGATTGGGTGATTATTCCAACCACTTGTCCCTGACGGTTTAAGACTGCGCTCCCGCTGCTGCCCTTTGATATCGTAGCCGACGTTAGAAAAGAATCAACTCTTCTTTCGACTACTGTACCTTCGCTCCGGACAAACCCCTTGCACAGAGGGAATCCAGCCACTGATACGGCATCGCTTAATTGCACCACGTTTGAATCAGAAACCGTAAGAGGCTCGGGAGCCGCGGATTTAAACTGTACTTGGAGGAGAGCTAGGTCTAAAGAAGGAATCAGACGCTCAAGGGTAATTCCGCCGAACTCTAACTTTTTTGAAAACCCTTCATGACCTGGCGTACCTTGGAAAACTTCGAGCTTCGGGCACTTACCAAACTCACAGACTGATTTTGCAACGTGGGCATTGGTAATGACCCTACCCTCCCCAATATAGAAGCCACTACCACATATTCCCCGACCGACCAGCGCAACAATACTTGATTCCGGCTGAGCGTAAAGATCTTCATTAAAAATGCAAAGACTTAAAAGAACAAGTAGCTGGAGTAATGCTAGAAGACGACATCCTATCGGAATTTTAAAGTGACAAAAGCGCGGCAGCCGATTCTTGATTAACATAACTTTGGATATGATAGGCCCTTCAATCAGATAGGTGTAGAGATAAAATTCCTGGAGATGAAAGTTAACTCTTCTGAGATTGGATTCTTTTCACCGTATCGGCAATACGCTCAGGCTCAAAAATCGGAAGGGAGCACCGCTTTGCCGTGCATATAAAAGCCGCTGGCTTATCAAGTTGCGGATATTGAACATCAGAATTTGGCATATCGCCCTCACGCTTATCCCACCATTCTTGCCTTTTATAAATTCCCGGGACCTCACTTGCTGCGGCAAAAAGTTCAGCGGCATTCTTGTCGTCCTTAAAGCCTACCACCGTAAGATGTAGCGGGTCATGTGAGAGCTCCTCATCGGCAAGCAGTATCCCTTGTTCACACACTCTCCTAAGCGCAATCTCTTCAGTCGATAAATACGGCATGATTGATTTAGCGAAATCAAGAAACTCTTTCCGTCCTGTGTAGTGGGAAAGTAAGTTTGCTGTGCGTAAAGAATCAACATTTTCCTCGAGGATCACCGCGGGAGAGAGCGGGCCACTAGGGACTGAAGATAACAGTCCCGGTGTGCCGTCTCTACTGCGAAAATTCGCGAAGATAAATTGCATCGTGCTCTCTGCAAGTTTCAGCCAGCTGCGTTCACCACTTACCGAATAGATTGCTAATAGTCCTTGGGCCATCGCCAAATTATCGGCCAGAAACGGACCGGCATTATCAGCAGCCGAGTGAGAAAAGCCCCCGCCATTCAAAGATCTGTTCTTTAGAATATAGTGAGCTGCTCTAGTCGCCTGGTCGAGGAATTTTCGATCGCCGCTGGTAGCATACAGTGCTACTAACCCGGTAATTACCAACCCATTCTCTCGCGAGTAAATACTCTTATCAATCGTTGGGATTCCAAGTTTCCTCCGTCCCGCATCGTCTAATTTAAAATACTCCTCACTATGCTCCCCCTTCACCCGATCAGCATCCTGACTGGTATAAAAGGCTCCCTCAGGGGACATCAGGAATTTTTCTAAGTAGCGCTGCACATCCTTAGCAGCTGTAAGATATCGAGGATCTCGCAGATATGAATATGCCAGGGAATAGAGTTTTAAAAACCGTACCTGAAAGGGAATAATCTTTTCATAATGCGGATGATCCCAATCTCGATGCGTAGAATACTGGTAAGCACCGCCCCAAACCGGATCAATTAATTTTATGGCATTATCCAGAGTTCGCCGAACCATCTCTTCGTTTTTTCTATCACCGCGAGAAGCTAGCAATAAGGAATACTCGGTCGATTCTGGATCGAGAGTTTTCTTTGAAAGCTTTAACCCGCCTAGTTCGTAATCGTGAGTTTGATAATGGCAATCAACTAATTTCTGCCGCAGCGTTGTGGAGAGAAATTGATTGGAAGAATAATTGACCGATTTTGTTTCCTTGGCAGCGGATTTCCCGTCTAGTACTTCACTCAAGATCTTTACCAGCTCCTCTGGTTCCAGATACCCCGAAAGTTTTCTTAGCTCCTTTCCTTCACTATTGAAAATAATTGTAGCCGGCCAACCATACTCTCTGTATCGATTCGAAAGATCAGGACGAGAATCTTGATCCACTTTTACCGCAATAAATTTGGAATTAAGTATCTTTGCCACCTGCTCATCTCGATACGTGGTCTGATCCATGACGTGACACCAGTGGCACCAAATCGCCTCGAGATCTAAAAGCACAAATTTATTTTGGCTAGCGGCTGACTCAAAGATTCGATCGTTCCATGAGGTCCAGTTTACCGCTGATGAACTCTCTGCGTATGCACAAGAGGAGAGTAAATAAAGTGCGAGTAGTATGAGGATTATCTTCTGGCCTAGTCTTTTCATTGGTGAGAATCTTCTTCGATCTAACGCAGATTCTCAAGAATGATTCTGGAGAAATTTAAACCTAAAGCATCCCCTTAAATATATCCCAGAAGCTCCCCTTCCCCAGTTGGGCATTACCTTCGATTGTCAATCTTAGAATCTCTTTCAAGATATCTCCGCCCCTGGCTTTAAATGCCGGGCTTTGATTAGCAGCGCCGTTTTTACCCATGAATATTTCGCGAAGAATATCCCCTGAATCTACTCCAAATGAATCAACCAGCTCACCGTAATCCCCCTTATCAACTCCGTCTACCATGATTGGGTTTGGTCGTGTGCCGTGATCCATGATATCTGCGGCTACTCCAAACGATGTCGGATCATCTAGATCAACCACCGCGTATCGCAAACTTTGAAGGAAATGCTCTTTTGGAATGCGGTAGATACCCCTATCGGCATCAACTAACATCCCTCCAGCTTGCAGATTTTCCATTTTCCCCCACGGATTTCGAACTTCAACGTAATTCTCCTCTACGTTAGTTATGTTTACGACGTGGTAGGTATGAACGCCTCCTGTATCCCAGGACATACTTACTTTCGGAAGCTTTCCACGATCGATTGACTCTCTCATCAGTTCGAATGCTTCCTCACGCTCTGCGCTACTTGCCTTTAATAAATCTATCCGCTCCACACCCCCAAAGATGAATTCAGTCGCATACTCAGCATCACTATCGTGTAGGCCCCTAAAAGTTTCTCTGCCGCCTTGGCGATCAACAACGGTGGTCTGATCCGTGCAGAAGTTATAGTACGCACTTTTGCCTTCTCGTTCGTAGCGAACGCCCACGGCAAACTGCATTAAAGAGGACTGAACCAACCTCTCTGACAAGGTACGGGTCTCTAAACCAAGATCCGCGGCACCTTGCTTGTAGACGGTATCTGCATAAACGGATTCTGGAACAATGTGG
>CAZJXY010000081.1:0-11434 GCA_964549925.1 uncultured Bdellovibrionales bacterium
TCAGTAACTGCCTTTGCAGGTGGGAGTTCCGCTTTGTGCAGATTAAAAGATTCTGGAGTCGGTTTAACAAGGGAGGGACGAGGTACAAAATCGATCGCAGCAATTTGATCCGTCGATAGGTGGACTCCTTTGAACATTTCGCAACGGATATCAAAGGTTCTTAATGCCTGGGCATCAGCTGGGACCATCGGCACTAGAGCTCTCATCGGCGGGCGCAGGTTCTCTCCGTGGAGTGAAAGTCGAAATGTATTGAATTTACCAGGATCAAAGTTAAGAGAAAAAATTGTACTTAAATCGTCAGTGCTTCTCGCGCCCATATCGATACGATGAGGCGCAGGCAGATCGAACCCGTCTAAATTTTTTTCAAACGCCACTTCCCCGCCAACGCTGGGACGCATCAACGGAGTGTTATGATCCTCTCCCCGTCCGTCTAGCGTGTTATCTCTCCCCTGACTTTGCATACTACAGTCTGTCGCTACCCTTAACTCTGATTCAGTGTCGCAGCTGACAAGGCCTCCCAGTAAAGGTTACCCTTTCAGTCCTCTGTCAAGCGCGTTTCAAAGAGCCAATAAACATCACCTCATTCGGGGGCCCGTTCTTTTCTGTAAACGGTATCTCTCAAGTTTACACGGCCACCGAGTGCGGAGGGAGTATACATCCCAGAGCGACAGTTATTCAACTCCCTAAGGCTGTTGATAAATAAAATTTATCTCGTTAATTCAATATGTTAGCAGGCCAACAAAATACTAACAAAAATTGAAATGCTGCAAAGTGATAAATCTCCCGTCACTCAGGAGTGTAGACGGAGGTGGTCTGGATCGATTCAATTGGGAACGGTGTTTATTTTTTTTGAGTTTCTGAGAAGCTCGATTCTGGACTGAACTTCAGTAGCAAAGCTTCGCGATTCATCCGGTGCGAAAACATTCTTGTTGATCGCTTCCACTAGCTTATCTGCATCCCAATGGAACGCCAGAATAAGCTGTCGTTCACTGAAATTGTACTTCGAGCTCAAGTAGCCTAGCCATTCTGCGGCCAACTTAACACTATAACTAGGGTCAAGAAGATCTTTTTCCGAGTTCCATTTTACATTGGTAGCCTGGCTAATTGCGATTGCCTTATCGACACTAAACCCAAGCATACCACGGCGCCCGTCTTTGGATTTGAACTTGGGATCAAATTTTGAGATTTGTGCAATCAACGCCACCAACAAAACAGGATCCGTATTGGAAGCCTCAGCTTGGCGAATGATTAATGACGCAAATTGACCCGGTTCGATTGAAGAGTTAGTAAGTTTAGAAGTATGTCTGGCTATTTCGTGGCTTAATTTGCGCTCATCCCAATTAGAGTTTTCGTTAAACTTCTCCGGCTCGCCCGAGATCTGCTCGGCATCAGCCGGGTCTTCGCTGAGACTTAAAATAAGCCCCCTGGAGTGAGGTGATTTTCGAGATAAGAGCGCCAGAGCTTCCGGTGCTGGCGCGATAGCATCGGTGCGATTGCTAGCGGTGCTCTGTGTCTCTTCAATTTGTGAAACCGAACTCTTTTCTACAGTAATGTTCGATCCAGAACTTCCGATAAATGTTCGCCAAAGCATGATTAAACAGGCCAGGATCATCACCATCGATGCGCTTAAAAAACTTATCAGAAAAAGTTTGAAATTGCTTCGCGCTGGAGCCTGATCTCGATTTTGAGGTTGTGGTTGCAAATTGCCTTTGAAAGTGAAAACAGGAGAGGTTGTCTCTGTCCCAAACGACTCAAACTGATTCTCTGTCTGCATAAATCAACGAAACCAAACAAATAATACCCACATCGTGCCGCTCGTCTTTGAGAAAGAGGGCAGGCTCTTTGAGATCTTTATGGTTATGTGAGTTTTTGGTGATGGTGTAGCGAGCTAATTCGAGGCGCTGCATCCATTCTAATAGACTGAAATAATTGACCAATTGGCTTATTTCGCGGTGCTCAGCGGTTAGCCGGCTCACTTAAATCAGCGGATGCTTATTGTTCCAGCTCAAGATTCGGCCTGCGTTGACGATTATTGAATTAGGTGGAGTAGCAAAATGTGTGTGTTGCATGGTCTGACAAACAGTCACCATGCGCCAGGTTGTACAGATCGCCATAAGATTGGTCGCGCCCCATCCAATTTAGATCCTCCAATCGCGAAAGAGATTCTGCTGCTAAAGTCTTTGTTAGCAACCCGCGAGACTCTGGAGGAAAATACAACTAGTGGCGCAACTATTATAACGAGACAGGATTATCCTGCTTTGGTTGAACTGAACATTGCCGGGCGAAGTGATCTAGAGATCGCCGATCGGCTTGATACGTCGGTTCGTCAGGTAAGGTCGCATGTTTCCCAAGCGATGGCACTATATCGAAGTGGCGATCTGTTGATCGATTCGGGCAATGCCGTAAGCGAAGCAAGGTCAAAGGGAGCCGAAACTGCTCTTGAAGCGGTAGACCGTTTAAATGGAATGAGTGAACAAACCAGTGCAACGCTTTCAGTCTCAGTTTGATGCTCTTTACTCCCTCTTCAATCGGCGCTACGTTACTCAGCTGTGAGCGAACAGGAATTAAAATCAATCGTAGCTGCTGAGTGTGTCAAACGGCGAACCTTCGCCATAATCAGCCATCCGGATGCAGGTAAAACTACTCTGACCGAGAAGCTCTTACTTTACGCGGGAATGCTTCGCACGGCTGGAATGGTAGGCTCTAGAAAAACTAACAAAGCCACAAGCTCGGACTGGATGGGGATGGAGCAGGAGCGTGGTATCTCAATTACCGCGTCAGCCATGCAATTTGCGTACAAAGATGTGGTGATTAACGTTTTAGATACCCCGGGCCACCAAGATTTCTCGGAAGACACGTACCGCACGCTTACCGCTGCTGATAGTGCGGTTATGGTAATAGACTCAGCCAAGGGAGTAGAGGCTCAGACCAAAAAGCTTTTTGCAGTTTGTAAAATGCGTGGAATCCCGATTCTAACCTTTATCAATAAACTCGATCTGCCGGGGCGGGAGCCACTTGATCTTATGGCGGAGGTGGAGGCTCTCCTTGGGATTGAAGCTGTTCCCGTGAACTGGCCGGTTGGGCAGGGGAAGCAGTTTGCTGGAGTATATGATCGTCAAAAAAAGGACTTAATCGTTTTTGAGAAACAATCAGTTGGGGGAAGTCAGAGAGCTACTGCACGTCGAATTTCGCTCACCGAGGCGAGAGCGCAGGGATTGATCGAAGAGCAGCTTGCTGCAGAGTTAGGGGAGCAGATCGAACTGCTCGATCATGCCGGCACACAGTTTTCCAAAGAAGCATTTCTCCAAGGTAAAATTACCCCGGTATTTTTCGGTTCGGCACTCACTAATTTCGGAGTTGAGCCATTTTTTGATAATTTTGCAGAGTTAGCGCCGTGTCCCGGTCCGCGTAAAGCGTATAGAGATGATAATTCTGAGACCTTGATTGATCCAGTCGATCAACCGTTTAGCGGTTATGTTTTCAAGATCCAAGCTAATATGGATCCGAGACATCGAGATAGTATGGGATTCATCAGGGTTTGCTCTGGGCGCTTCGAGCGTGATTTAACTGTATGGCATAGTCGTCTGGAAAAGCAGATCCGACTGTCGAGATCCCATTCGATGTTTGGCGGAGATCGTAATACGCTCGATCTCGCTTATCCCGGTGACATAGTCGGTGTGGTAAACCCCGGCGCTTTTGCCATTGGAGATACTATTTCAATTAAGGGCGGTTTTAAGTTTCAAGGCTTACCGAAGTTTCCTCCAGAGGTAGTCGCAAGAATTCGACCGGCCGATGTATTACGAAAAAAGTCTTTCGACAAAGGTATGACGCAATTCCAAGATGAGGGATTTATTCTGGTGCTAAAACCATGGGGGCTTCAAAGCACCGAGTCCCTTGTGGCTGCTGTTGGTCCGTTACAGTTCGAAGTGCTGCAATATAGACTGCGGGAGGAATACAAGGTCGAAACCAAGTTGGAGAATTTACCGTATAAGTACGGATCTTGGTTAGTGGGCAGCCCGGCTGAATTCAGGCCGACATCGAGTTCGATGCTTGCCGAGGACTCTAATGGCCAGATCATACTTCTGTACTCCCATGAGTGGGAAAAAGGGTATATTTTAGAACGAAACCCCAATCATAAACTTGTTGATTTTGTTCAGTAAGTTGTTTGTTCAGTTAGCCCCGAGAACTGCCGATCCTAGAGGCTAGAGATCTTATCTTTTTGGAGTCTTGGTGATGGATTGGAAGTCCCCTTTTATCGTTTACCGTATTACCCCTGATGGAAAATTAGAAGAGGTCTATCATGCGGTTGATCTAAAGAAGGCAAAGTATTGGCTGACATACATCGCTCAACCCGGGGATGTCTGTTGTCGAACACCGGCCCATCCTCGTCATAGTAAGAAGACCCCCACCCCTGAGTATTTTAGCCATAAGCAAGAAAGCGGGACCCCATCTTCGGTTGAGTCAGAGTGGAAGTCCATCGCAGAAAGCAAGAAGCTAAATGTCCAATTCCCTTCAGAACAACAAAAGGAACCAGTAATTTAGCCCTGTTTTTCTCAACCCTCCCACCCCCGAAAAAAAGCCTCTAGCCTAGCGCTTGTGAACTATCTGGTTTAGTGGTGTAATACTATTATACCTGAAAGATTTGTTATCTTTCGTTTTTTTGGGACCATTTAGTTTGAGCTACAACTTCGAGTTTTTTGTCGATTTCTTAAACCGCCCGGCTTACTCCACTGAGCCAGTGTGGATGTGGGTTGTCTTTACCGCTTTTATTTTAGCGATGCTGGCATTAGATCTCGGAGTTTTTCATCGCAAACATCACACCATTAAAGCCCGCGAGGCGTTGCTATGGAGTGTATTTTGGATCGTATTGGCCCTGGGATTTAACTGCTTGGTCTATTCCTTTCTCGGGGAAGTCAAGGCTTTAGAATTTTTGACTGGTTACGTGCTTGAAAAGAGTCTCTCGGTAGATAATCTTTTCGTATTTTTGGTTATATTTAGCTTCTTTAGTGTCCCTTCGGATGTGCAGCATCGTGTGCTGTTTTTTGGAATTCTAGGGGCAATTGTTTTGCGCGGAATCTTCATTGGCTTAGGCGTCACGCTGATAGAGCAGTTTCATTTCGTGCTTTATATTTTCGGTGTGCTGCTTTTGTTGACGGCCTTTAAACTGTTAAAGCAGGGGGAGGAACAGATAAACCCGGAGGCTAATCCAGTCTACCGCATTTTTCGAAAAGTTGTTCCGTCGGTCCCAGATTTTCGGGGCTCCAAATTTTTTGTTAAAGATAATGGAAGGTGGTTTGCGACACCGCTATTTTTTGTGCTAGTTGCGATTGAGCTTTCGGATGTAGTCTTTGCGATTGATTCCATTCCGGCGGTTTTTGCTGTGACTCAAGACCCATTTATTGTATTTACCTCAAATATCTTCGCAATTTTGGGGTTACGAGCTTTATATTTCCTGATATCGGCGGCGCTCAAAGAGCTGAAGTATTTAAAGCCGGCACTTTCGATTGTTTTAGGTTACGTGGGAATAAAGATATTAGTCGTCGATTTGTACCGCATACCGGTAGGACTATCTCTAGGAATAATCTGTTCGGTGATAGGTATAGCGATATTTATCTCGATTAAGCACAATCGTCGAATCAGTGGCGATAAACTCAGTGATACTGTGGCTGCGGAGAATCCAAACAAAATAACCAAGTTACGAGCAGCTCCGGATTAGAGCTTTGCAGTTAGGTCACGATTACTCTTGGCTTGCTAATAACTACCTTTAGAGCAGTTGTCTTGCCTTTTGGGTGGCGGGCAGTTAGGGGAACTCAACAATTCTGGAGATTGAACCTTGGGCTTCGGGTTTTAACCGAGTCGGGGGTTTTTCATGGAATTACGGCAAGGGTCTAATGCTAGACTTGCTCCTCTTCAGAAATTTAAGCGCAAGCTCCAGCTTCTCATTCTATTCTCAGCATTAATTCCGATCGCATCTTACTCTCAGACTACGTGGCCTCCCCCGGGAACGTACTCTAGCATAATGAGGGACTTTCAGGATCTGAGCACCAAACAAGCTTTTAAGGCAGGCTCGGCCGTTGACGCTTCGGACCAGAGCGCCGGTCACGACAAAATGCAGGGTGGGGATGCGACAGTGATTGATGATTATAACTGTCCAAACAACTCCTGCACGGGCGGAGCTACAACTTCACAATTTATCGAAGGGAACAAGGAGAGTTACCCAGTAGCAGCGCTTATCCCGCCAACCTTCGGTGCAATTACAGATAATCTCTGGAGTCCTACTGCAGCGAATCTTGTCAATAGCCAAATGAGTGGGTCTGCTGTAGTGCAAGCAGCGGCCATCGCACTGACTGAGCCGGCGGTTATGGCCGGAATCGACTTCGCCGTGAGAACCGCGATGGATTACCATAAGCTGAATCTAATGACCGGTACGCATGCTGCGGCAATGGCTCAAACGATGCCGTCATCTCAAGAATTCTTAAAGCTTTACATTAACTGCATGCAGACTACTTATGAAAAGGGGGGGATGAGTTACTCCGAGTCCCAATCAAGGTGTCTGAGAGATGGCGGGTTACCAAGCGCTTTGGCTACTACACCTGGACAGGTTCTCGGAGGAGCACCGGTACTTAACATGAACTTTGGAACGGATACGCCCGCGGCGCAAGCAGCGAGTGCCATTCCCACTCCTAGTAATTCCGGAAAGCTATCGAAATTACTTTTCGATCAACATATCTTTGCTTTCTTACCCGGTACCGTCTCGCATGATAACATTCGAAAACTAAGAGATGATTTCATAAAATTCTTTGGGGATATAGAGTATACAATCGGAGCCAACACCACTACATCTGCAGTCTCTCCAAGGTTAACAGCTAAAGTTGAATCGATCGCGCCGACATGGACACACAAAGATAACGTCCAGTTAAGAATGCATGAACGGTGGGATTTAATGCGAATAGTTCTCTATTCGTATTGTGATTGGTTTAGGACACAACAAAGCACAATTGCGGCTAATAATGGCCCGACCGACGCACTTCCAGTAAATGCCTGGGCCGATCTTTTCTCAAGTACTACCGGATCATATCGCCTATCTACAGATATTTTTCAAAAAATTTCAGTAAAAGGCTACACCTGGACACCACAAGAGTTCGATACGATGTTTCGAGAAATCGAGGAAGAGCCACGGCTGGTGGCGGCGTGTCAAACTTTTTTCGGTAACTCGGCTGCAGTGCTTCCCTATTGTCCATTTACAGTCGGCGCGATACCAGGACCACCACCAGCCGGACCCGCATGTATAACCACCTTCCCGACCCGTAGTTACCACATCATGACTAACTTGGGTGCAGTGCCGGTATTTAGGAACCCGTACACTGAAACTCCAATTGAGGAGTACTTGCGAACGACGGTAAGTCCGGTATTTCAACAAAAGATCCCTGCAATTTTTAAGACGATGGAGTTTGCGGCACGCCAACTCTCCAAAATCGAAATATATCAAGAATCGTTGATAGCCCTCGGCCTAGTGAGGAGGTTGAGTTCCGAGGACAATTCTGGTATCGGCGGCACACTTCTTAGTCGGGCAGAGGAATTAATATACACCGCCGCAGGGACTCGGGAGATTGAGTCTGAGTTGCAGAAGGAGTCGCTAGAGTTAGTAAACTTTTTAGATAAGAAGAAAGAAGAGCTTGAGCGAAAGAACGCGGGAACTTTGCTCTCGATCGGGCATCTGCCAATAAATCAGTAAAGGATGCAGGATGATTGATATCGTATCACTTTTTGATCATTTGCTGAGCGCTCAGTATGCTTGTCCAGGTAGTATTCCGACAGCGACTCCGATCACCACTCCGCCAGGTTACGCTTGTACCAATTGTGGCGGGTCGGCTTTCTCCTCAATCGCCGCAGCTTTTAGCACGATCGGGTATTGGGCCCAGGCCGCTTGGCTGCATCAGATCTTTGATCACGGCCTGAGTCAGATCGCGATGTTGGCTTACATCTTTTCGGTTATTGGCGGAATAGTAGGGTTTGTAATGGGCGCATCCCCCCGTCAGTACATCTGGCTCTTTATCGGACCTGGATTGTTTTACTGGCTCACTGAATATCGCACCGCTGTTAGTGGCGTGCATTGGAAAGTTGGCGGCACCATCAGAGATCAGCGTGAGGTTTGGCGCATGGCGGAGACCGGGTTGTTGAATGAAGATTATGTTCAACGCTTTGGTTTCAGCGTAAACGCTCTACAGCCTCCTCAGTACGTCGGCTCCGGAGCTCTTGATACCGGAGAGGCTGTGCCATGCGGTCAGACTGATGGTGCTTGTGTCTCGAACTTTTTCGGATACTTCGATCAGGTTATTAGCGACACCGTTCAGTACTTAATTGGATTCGTAGGTGCCGGGCGGAAGATGTACAGCGACGGGACCACAGGTACGAATATTATCAGGGACACCTCCGGTGGTGGTGGAACCACAATTTATCATGCCGACTTGATGAAAGACATGCGCTGGAGCTTTTTCTCTAGTATCTCCGAGGCAAGAATTAACAGTCCGGATCTGCGCAGATCATTTGCTACATTCATGTCGAGTGAGTGTGGTGATCAGTTTATGTCAGCTGTTCAGCACGATCGATTGCATGCGATTAAGTCCAGACAAGAATCACCCCTGACCTCACCTGTATTGGAGGGAAGTTATGTTAATACGACTATATTTTTACCCCCTTTTGGCATCCCCCTTCCGATTTCATATCCGACGGAGATAAGGCTTTGGTCGAAGCTGACAGCAGTCGTACCGACGCCGCAAGAGCTGAAAAATATTATAACAAGCCGCCTGCGGTTGGGAGTTGAAACCAATAAGTTCGGACTTGAAAGCAACGCTTTATATTTCGCAAATCTGCTGACAAATCCTCTGACCACTATCGACTCACGCGTTACGTCGTATCTACCAAGTCCCCAGATTGAATCGTTTTCCCGGGTCCCGTCGTTGCAAGAGATTGTAACTTGCAAAACCTTTCTTCAACTTCTGATGCAAGGATTACGTTGGGAAGCGGCGCATATCTCCTATCAAATTCTCACTTCTGGGCCTGAAGGGATGCTTCCGATCGACTATGCAGCGTCGATGCTTTATGGAATGGACATAAAATATCCTGGTACGTTTTTTGGATTCCCCGACGGAGGCACTCCAGGCACACAGTTAGTTCGCGAGCATATACCTTTGTTTGTTGAGGCTTTGGTATTGGCTAAGCTATTTGCCAACGAGCTTCAAGTAACCCCGGCGGTGGCGGCTCAAACCGAGAGTCAGTACTCGGCTCCGGTAGCAAATAAAACGGTGCAAGACATAAAGCAGTTTCAACGAGTTAATAATCAGTTCTCGAAATTTGGGGAGCTTTATACTTGGGCGGAGATGGTGCCGTATTTTCAGGGGCAGTTACTTTACTATTTAGCGATTGCATATCCATTTGCCGCAATGTTTGTAGTTGTTCCAGGTATGTTCAAGGGGTTTCTACAGTGGTGCCAATTTTGGCTCTGGGTAAAGCTTTGGGATTTGGGATTTGCGATGGTAACTGTGCTGGAACGAAGCGTCTGGTCAATTACCGGTGGCGGATCAAAGAACGGTGATTTTAATACCTTAGTTTTGCAGATTGCACAGGTAAATGGTGCTAACGGAACCAATCTTTGTCAGGCAAATCCATCTCTAAATGGAATGGGACTTGATGCAAGCGTTACGGTTCCGGCGGTAGCAGTCGATCCCTTCTATAATTTAGTTTCAACTTCCTCACTTTCAAGTCACGCTAACGGAATTTTAAACATGCAATGGCTCTTAGATCGACTTCTTGCGGCATCAGGAAATATTGGCCTAAACATGGCGAATACCTACTACATTTACATCATGTCGGCGCTGTATCTCTCCGTTCCTGTGGTATGCGGAACCCTAGTCCTCGGCGCCAAATCCGGAATGGCTAGTATGTTGGGATCAACCATGGGCGGAATCGCTTCTCCCGCCGGCGGCGCAGCAAGCAACGCCGCAACGGGAAACTACACCAAGGCGCTTGGCTCAAACCAAGCCACATTCGGCCAAGAGCAGTTTGCCAAATCTTTACGCTCAGGAGCTGCCGCTGGATTTGCAAAGCAAGCACTCGATGCTCAAAACGTTTCAACCGCAGAGCAGATGTCAGCCGGATTTGTTGGTACTCGCTCCCAGGCACTTGGAGGTTTAAGCAGTGTGCTCGGAAGCGATATGAACGCCATGTACTCAAATTTACAATCCGCGATGCAAGGCGGGCAGATGATGCTCGCTGGAATGGATATCGGCGGGCAAGCGGCCGGAAAAGCAGTGGCGAGCGGTGACAAGGGGGCCGCGGGTCTAAACGATGGGCCGTCAGTTGCTGGCAGAGCCGGCACGCCAAATATGTTTGGACCCGGACCAGCCTCGTCTGCCACAGCAGGAGCAACCGCTAGCGGAACATCTTTGAGCGCAACTTCCGGTGACAGTGCGGGAAGGGAAGGTGGCCGAGGTCTTGGCGTGGGGCTTGGAACAGCTGCTAAACTTATGAATAACTACGGTGCGATGAATAACATGGCCGCGATGCGTGAGATGGCAACATCAACGTTAGCAGCGATGGGACAGCTTTCAGCGGCGCAACAAGGGTTAGCTGTTGCATCAACGGGGCATCAGAGTGCTTCATCTTTGGCTGGACTCCGTGGTCAGAGACTAAATGAAGTTGCTGACTTCGGCGGACGCGAAGCTCAGTGGATGGCGCAAGATAACGTGGCGCAATCTGGCATGGCATCCGAAGTCGCTGCGATTACAGGATCAACCGGAATGGTCTCAAGTGGTCAAAAGCCACAGAGCGCTTCGGCCATGGCGTATCTTGGAAGAATGGAGGGAGGAACGGTTGGAGCAGGCGGAAGATTCTCCGCTTTCGGTGGGCATGGTTCTATGGCCGCTGCTCGGGCGGCGAATGCCGGCGGAAGTTTAGATCTGCATAGAAATGCCGGGATGGGCGACCTTAGAAGTAATTACGGAAGTGACTTTGTAGCGAGTGCGGCAAAGGGTGGGGCGATTGATCCAAATAAGTCGACGCGAGACGCGGCATACGGCACAAGCCTAGCCCAAACTTGGAAAGGATTTACGCCGGCCGTAAAAGGCTTTCAAGACGGAATGGTCGGCCACGTTATGGACCCGATGGTGGCCGCTTTAGGAGGAGCGTTTGGAAGGGAAGCTTCTGCGATGGGGCAATCAATGATCGAGCGAGGTACAGGGCTTAAACAACAAGGGCGGCATAGAGAAGGGGATTCAACGATTGCGATGGGTGAAATGATGCGCGGGATGGGAAGAGCCGGAGAAGAAGGAGCGCATTATGGTAAAGCCGGGAATATTTACACCGGTATGCAGGAGGGGGTTCGCCCGTTTGCGAAGCAGGGCGGTCTTGTGAACTCTGAATTGGAAAAGAGCAA
>CAZJXY010000082.1:0-11424 GCA_964549925.1 uncultured Bdellovibrionales bacterium
GATATTTTCCGTAAGTCTCTCAGATTATCGCAAGCATGGATTGAGCAAAGCTCTTCAGTCCAAGGATTCGATCTTAATCTGAGACTCGATACCAATTCCCTTCCGCTATCGACAACCGCTAATATTGTTTTAGAGCATTCAGATATCTATAGAAGTCTTCGTAAGCAGCTTTATGGCGAAGCCCCAAAGCAATTTCTGGACACTTTGATCCAGCGTGACGAGATCGGTGCCATTCCGTTTTGGGACGCTGTAAAAATTGTCGAATCTGCCTTTGGAGGAATCGACCGATCTTTTGGGGAGATAGTACGCAGTATGCGTGAGCGAGGCACGATTCGGTGTATTGATCCAAATAACCCCTCACTCTTCTCTTCCACTGGAAGTTTATCGAGCTTTGGGCCGGTGGCCTTGGTCACATATGGCGGTACTGTGCGCGATTTACTCTTGTTGGCGCATGAACTCGGTCATGCCGTACATTTCGCCTCGCTGGTTTCATCACAAGAGCTGGTTAACCGCTCGAGTTCGTCGCTTTTGGCAGAGAGCATCGCCATATTTTTTGCGGTCTCAACGGCACATTATCTGGCTGACTCAAATCAAGATCAGTTTGGGAGTCGCGCTGCAATTTTTGAATCGATAATAGAGAACTCCTTCCGTCGTTCGCTCGGAACTAATTTTGGCTTAAAGTGTGCGGAATTGGCAAAGGACGATCAACTTGAGTTAGCCACGCTGGAAAAGGTTTGGACTGAGGAGTACCGACGGCTTTATGGTGACGATTTTAAATTCGATCGACTGGGACGAACTTGGTGGGCCCACACTGGCTGGAATGTTCTTACCCCACTTTTTCAGCAGGAATATGTGGTGAGTCCTTTGATTGCGATGAGGCTTTATCAGCTTAAGCTAAATGATCCGGAAAGTTTCCGACCTAAGCTCGCGACACTCCTAAGTGCTGGCGGAACAGCAACAACTGAAGAGATTTTTGAGTCGATTGGTATCAAGCTTAGATCGCCGTCATTAGCAATCGAGGGCTTGCGAGAGATCGAGAGAATAGTAGGGAGATAGTATGAATCTTGAAAATAGTCAGAGTTCCTTATCGAATGTTCCTCGGCATTGTTCGCCTGAAATAGTCAACGCGTTGGAATTGAAGAATAATCTTGAGCGGGATGGATTTGTAGTCATTCGAAATCAGGATTTAACTCTGGAAGAGTTTCGGAGTCTCGGGTCTCAACTTGGTAAGATCCACGAGGAGGAAGATGTACGTATAAAACCGAATGAAGAAGTGCTGATTTATAGCGATCAGGCTATTCCACTTCATAATGACGGTTCCGAGGGTCGCTATTTAGCGCTTTATTGTGTAGAGCCGGGCGATTCCCCTGTTGGCACATGGTTAGTCGATGTTCGCGATCTTTTGGAAACTCTGAGTTCGGAAACCATCGAGTATTTAAAGAGGACTGAATTTCGTCGTGGTTGGGGAGAGCATGAAAAGTGGTTCAAAATTCTCACGGTGAATGAAGATTCGTTTGTACTTTACTATGCACCATGGAAGCTCTCTCCTCCGCAGTCCTCAGAGGAATTGACTCATCGCAGAGAGTTTGCTCGATATCTGCAGAATTGTTTCGTACAGCGGGGTGAGTGCGTCACTTTAGCGAAAGGCGACGCACTGTTCTTCGATAATCATCACCTTATGCACGGACGCGATAAGCTTCCATCTCAAAGCTCGCGCTGGCTGCATCGCCTTTGGATTGAAGCGGAGTAACGTCAGGTGATAGAGGAGCAGAGGCGGAGCAAGCAATCGGAACATTGGGAGAATTTCTATCGGTTGAAGATAGATCGTTGGGGCGAAGTACCCAGTCCTGTGCTAGTGAAAGCCGCTCAATTTGCAGGCCGGGGGTTAGCGATTGAACTGGGATCCGGTGAAGGTAGAAATGTTCCGTTCTTGCTTAATCAGGGATTTGAAGTTGAAGCGGTGGATTTATCCGCGACAGCGTTGGCTGGACTTAAGACCAAGGTCATAGAGTTGGGGAGAGATGTTAAGACAATTGTAGGCGATCTTCGATCGATCGAGATTAGATCAAATAGCTATGCATTGGTGGTAGCTGACTCGGTACTTAATTTTGTATCGAGAGAAGATCAGATTCGGTTCTTAAATCGAGCCGCGGGAACGCTCATCCCCGGGGGGGTATTGGTGGTCGTTGGATTCTCCTCCGAAGAGATTTCGAGTGACGTTAACTCCGAGGTTCAACCTATTCTAGAAGAAGATCTAAGAGAGTTAGACAAGGTCATGGAAATAATTGAGCTTTCGAAATCCTTCGAGTTAGATCTATCCCACGGAACTCCTCATCACCATCATCTGATCAGCTTCATAGGTCAACGGATCTAGAGTACCTGCGGCAAGATCGGATGATCGGAGCGACTAAGCGCTCTTTTGCACCAACTGATCGATTGCAGTGGCGACCAGGTGTACTTCAGGTTTGGAGAAATAGGCGTCGCCATTTACCGACTGGCACTTTATCTTCATCTCTTCGCTAACCAGCGAGGAGAAAAATATTACGGGGAGCTTTGCAAATTCAGGTTTTGCTTTGAGGGTTTTACAGAGTGTTAATCCATCCATCTGCGGCATCTCGATATCCGTGACCAAGACATCGATCTCTTTGCCGGGCTCGGTATTCAAGAACTTCCAGCCGTCCAAGCCATTTTTCATGGTCACAACGTCGGAAAAGCCTGCTTTGAGCAGCACGTCTAGCGCGATTTTTCGAACCGTCGGGGAATCTTCGCAGTAGAGCACTTTAACTTTGGAGCGATCGAAGGTTGAATTACCGGATAGGTTATCGCTAAAGCGCTCGGCGCTTACATCCGGGTCTACCATCGACATAATCGCTTCGAAATCGAGAATCATGATCAATTGGTCATCCAACACTACCGTCCCGACTACGCTTTGAGTCTCGGCGAAGTAGGTGTCTTGGGTCATCGGTGCAAACTGATTCCAAGAGACGCGATCGATGCCTGATACTGAATCAACTAAAAATCCGTATGTTTTTCGATTGAAATGACAGACTAAAAGCAGACGGGTGTCTATGCGGCCTTCGAAAGAAACGCTTTGTTCGGGCCGACCCAATAACTTTCGTAAATCATAGACTGGGATGGTGTGTTCGCGAAATAGCGCGGTTCCGATAAGGGAGGGATGTTGCTCTGGAACTCTTGTGTGTTTAATTTCACGCCACGCTACGATCTGGATGACTTTAGCGACGTTTACTCCGAAGCACTGGTTATCTAGGTGAAATTTGAGAAACTCTACTTCGTTTGTGCCGGCATCGAGTAAGATCCCTTTCTCCTTCTCGGCGCGGGAAGACGGGTTCTTTTTCTGACTGGAGGTATTAAAATCAGACATGGGGGTATGACTCTTTTAAGTTTAAGTGCTTGTAATTACTCTATCGGTATTTCATCTGGGCAGTTAAAGGGGGTGGGGGTTGGGGGATGTGTGGGGTTGTGGGGGGGGGGTTGGGGGGGGTTGGGGGTGTTGGTTGGGGGGGGGTGGTGCGGGTTTCTAGGTGGTTTTCGTAGGTTGGTTCTAGGAAAGTTTCGTATTTGGTCTACTAGTTGGTTGTATTTTGGAGGTAAAGCAGCTCCAATCGCTCAATCTTTTGTCATCTAAACCGACGATATACATGAGGAGTAGTGGTGTGTCCCGTAGGGGTATAGGACACATCTGGCAGCAGGATCCATGTGAGATCTTTTGCTGAGGTTTGGTTATGAAAAGAAGTTGGGTTTTTGTATTGGTGCTGGCTCTAAGTTTTACTTTGCCGTTAGGTTCGTCTTACGCTGATGAAGAGAATTATTGTGGACCTGAGAATCCGGGAATTCGTCGACTCGCTAGGATGATCAATGAGATTCCAGACGGTGAGCGCCGAGAAGTGATCGCGCTTTTGACACAGACTCTTCGTGAGATGACTCAAGACCAGAAGGTAAATCTCGAGGATTCACCGGAGCCGATGGTGTCGGCGTTGAGGTTGGCAACGACTAAAGTTTCTAGGGAAACAACGAGTGTGAAGGATGAATCATATATAGGTGGACAATAACGAGTGATTATTTTATCAATATTACTCCAGAAGAGCTTTAAATTCAGTGGACTCGTAAATCCATGGAGTCCAAATTGGGGCCAACCGGATTAACAATCCCTTATACGCTGGAACAGTTTCGATAGCGTGCTCAACAACCTCCAAGCACTCAGTCTTTAATTCTAGCGAATCGTTTAAGTTGCCGGATTGCTCCAGCTTGCTACCATAAAAGGAAAGCGCCACGAGCACCTCAGGTAGAATCCGTGGCGATAGAGCTTGAACATCATATGATGACTCTCTAGTGCGGCGAAGAATGGATTCATCCACTGAATCTAACTTTCCTGATAGAATCCGACTGACATTTAAAAACAATCCTAATCGGAAATCTTCGGGCCGTGCCGCGAGAGCAATCTCCAATGGTCGACAGGCTTCAGGAAAGTTATCACCAGCCATACATAGTTCGCCGTAAGCAGCCCAAAGTTGGATGGGAATTTCTTTCCCCTGCAGTTGACATTGCTCAATCGCTAATTTGCCATAGATTTTACCCTGTATACTAATAGCGGGGTTCTCTCGATCTGTCCTTTCGTATAACCGCTCGATATCCCATATTTGCTGTGCAAGAATTGTGATACGTCCTAGAAGATATGCGTTGGTTCCATCGAGTTCTTTGCAACTTTCGAGCACTTGATTTAGTATTCTTAAATCCTTTCTACGCTTGTCTTGACTGTCCGTGGTTTCAGCTTCCTTAAACACAACCTGGGCCAAGAAATATTTCGCTGCTATGTGCTTTTGATCGTTCGTAATCGCGACTTCCAAATTTTGTCTGATTCCATTCAACGGAGTCTCCGATTTGTCTCGCGAATACAGAGAAAACGCTCCAACGAGAAACAACGCACTTGCTCTATGCTCGCTGACCGATCCACTTCGCGCGAACGTTTTTGCATATTCCTGTTGATTGTCAATTAAACGATACAATCCCCTTTTCATCCATTCTGTAGCTGCGATCCAGCCCGTGCCTACCTGATCATGAATACCCTCGCAGCCCGCCGCTAGCTTCTCTATAAGCTCAACACGCGCGAGGAACTCATTGGCCCGCTTAGGTCCTTCTACCTTATCTCTGTCAATCAAAACCTCCGGAAACTCCTCCCCCGCCTGAAACACCGCCCACTCAATAAGACCATCGCCTACCTGCATGCGCTGCTCATGTGTCAACTTTGAATCATCAAGCCTTTTCCTTAAATTTGCTATTCCCTCCTCAGTCAGTCCTTCAGGGAGATAGATCTTTGCTGCCTCTTCAAGTCCTTTTACATCGATCTTTTTTATCGCTCCAAACTCAAAGGTATCAACCAAAGATGAATAGACACTAAAAATCTTATCCTTAAACGTCTTTAAGGTAACCCAATCAGCTTTATGCGCCTGAACATCATCACTAAGCTTTCTTAACTCCTCATCCCCCGGATTTGCAGAAACCTCTACCTGAAGCCTTAAAATTAAATCTTCTGATAATTTATTAATCGCCCCCTGAAGATCTTTCTCCTCAGCCGCCTTCTTCGCCTCTTCCAAGGCACCAACCGCACGTTCCTTAGTATTTTTTAACTCAGTCGCCGCTACCTGAAGCGCAGCTTCTCGTTGATTCTCCTCATCTTTCCAATCACTATACTTAAACGCTCCCGCTCCAAGCGCTAATATTAACGCCCCAACTCCCGCCACAGCCTTTCTCTCTCTTTCGATGAAAGTCTGAGCACTATAAACCCAACTTCCTACCGTGGAGAGTGATTCCGCATGCGCCCGAACTACCCTTTGCTCTAAATAGTTCTCTAAATCTAGCGCAAATTCCGCCGCTGTCTCGTATCTCTCTTTAGGATTTAACGCCATCGCCTTTAAAATAATCGCCTTCAACTCATCCGGAACTCCGCTTGGATCTTTAACCGGATCTCTCCCGCTTCTTAACGCCTGAAGACGCGCTTCCTCATCACCATGATGCGCTAGCGGTAGCTCATTAGTGCAAATTCTATAAAGCGTTGCCCCAAGAGCCCAGACATCGGTCGCCTCCCCAACCTCTTCCCCTCTAGCCTGCTCCGGACTCATGTAATCTACAGTTCCAAGTACTGCCCCCATACGAGTCTGCCCATAGGCACCAACATCACCCTTTAGAGTCTCTTCTTCCACCCCGGCTTTTAGTAACCCCCAGTCTAAAACTTTAACCGGAAGGTCTCTGTTATTTGGCACCATCAAGTTTGCAGGCTTAATATCTCGATGGATCACCCCGTTATTATGCGCATACTGCAGCGCCTCAGCCGCGTTTTGCACATGTTCTAAAACTTTAGCGCGCTCCCCCTTCCTCCAATCACGCTTTTCTTCAGCAAGATGAATTCCCGGAAGAAGCGCTTCGAGAGTCTTTCCTTCAACAAATTCCATTACGTAATAAGGGTGATTTCCATCAGGCATAACCCCAAAGCGGTGAATCGTAGGAATCCTTGGGTCATCTTTTAGCGCCGCTGTTTTGGCAGCTTCCGTTCTAAATCTCTCTCCCAAATCCCCCGTCGCTTGGACCTTACCCACCTTTAGCGCCACCGGGCGATCTAAACCTTCTTCCGTTACCTTCATCACCCACCCCATGCCGCCTTCTGCAATGGGAAGAACGTTTCTAACTTGCAAAGTGACATCATTTTTAGCCATTAGAGTAAGCACCCTCTCCCAGCCTGCTTCTCCAAGAAGCTCTCCAGGATGAAGGAAAGAGGAATCAAGGTCTCCAGCAGCGCTTCCGGCGACCCGAGAGAGTGTCGGCACTTGGGAGAGCCCGCCCATGATTGAAAGAGAAGGTATTAAACCCTTGGGGAAAGCCGGAAGGGTTTCGGCTGATAGCTTTGGAGCAGCATCCGTTACTTCCTCACCCTTTACATTATAAAGCTTAAACTCCTTACTCCCATCTGCATTCTTTTTAACCGTACAGACTTGAGAGCGAGAGACTGAATTAAATTCTGTTCCCGTAACAATGGTGTAATCGCCAGCGTTATCAACTAAGAGCAGATCTCCGGCCCTTAGATCTTTCGGAAGAGATCTTAGTCTTGCAATCTTATCCCAGGAGTCGCACGTTTTCCCGTTTAGTATCCCGGCAATGGTTTCAGCTTGGTGCGGATCTCCGTTTAGTCTAAACGGGGTAAACTTCCAAGATCTATCATCATGCCTCTCACCCAAAAGATTTCCGTAAAGACCATCATTCAACTGAATCTTTAAGTTTGATACCCTTTGAATCGTTCCATTTTCCTGCGGAAGGTATTGGCGTTTATCTGCATCCATTACCCCAATTACTACCGAGCCGGAATTTGAGACCATAAATCGGCCTGGCTCAGCGATAAAGTTGATGCTGGGGTGCTGCTTCATGAAATCAGCTAGGAAATCTCCAAGCTTTGATACGATCTCTTCTTGAGTTGTGCCTTTGGACTTAGGAAACTCCTTATTCGGGTATCCGCCGCCAAGGTTAAATGTCGAGATCTCAACTCCGCGAGCGGCGAGTTTCTCTGTTAAGTGAGCAAATACTTTTAATTCAACCTGATACTTTTCGATATCCGTGGTGTTTGTTCCTACATGCGAGCTAAAACCAAACCCGCCGTACTTTGCTCCGGTTTCCCGCTCAATCGCTTGAGCTTCTTTAAAAACTATCTCAGCTGGGGTGGTGATTATCTGCCACTTGGTTCCCTCGCCATCCTCTCTTAGGTAAGTAACCTCGGCTCCAAATTTCCCTGAAAGCCCTCCAAATGGAAGCTCCAACCGTAAAATTATCTGAGGAGAGTAATCTCCGCTTGGGATACCTTTAGCTTGAAGTTTTCTAAGTTCTGCGCTGCTTTCAACCACGAGCGCGCGCGGCTTGTAGCGCGAAATAGCTTCGATATCTTCAGCATCACGAATTGGGTGGGTGCAGATTACTTTCTTTGGATCAACACCGATCTTTTCTAAGATTGCAATCTCTCCGGCAGTCGCCGCATCGAATGACACTCCAAGGGAGTTTAAGTGCGAAAGTATTACCGGATGATTACAGCACTTTACTGCAAAGTGAGGATCGATTCCGCCTAACTTTTCGCGCCACAGATTTACCTGTTCAGTGATTTTATCCAGATCAAAGATTACAAGCGGAGATTTCGCGGCGGGGATTGTGTTTAGAACTTCCCTTGCAGTTTCAATCAGCGGAGCAACTTCCTGAGGGATCTGGTAAGTGTCTATAGCGCCACGCTCTTTAGGCGTGCGAGGGTCCCCGCCTGAATGCGGCACCCCTCCAGTATCTCCAACTGGCTCAAGACTCATCTTTTAGGCTTCTCCCTAAATTCTACTCCAAGGCCGAGCACATCGACCCTCTCTCTATATATCTACGTGTGAACGCGCTCTAAGAGTACCTAACTATTTAGAGTTACTCAATCTAGGAGAATAAGATCTGGCCCTGAGCGATAAAGCTAAACAATTGCAATGACTAAGGAAAGTGTGGTTAAAGCCACCTTAGGTCATAATCGATTCTCGATTAACGCTAAGATCTCTAAGTCTCAACGATCACACCAGAAAACCGAAGCGATGCTCTCGCAGTCGGATCGGGTCACTTTTCCAAGTTAAATCTCCATAACAAGACCAGGTTGGTAATTTTTTTTTCGGGGTATGGTTATGTCAATTAAGAGTAAGTCCTTAATTTTCCTTTTTACGTTATCGTTATCGTTAGCGATCAACGCTCAAGCACAAAGTTCACGCGATCCTAAAGCTAATAGTTGCATACTCGGTATAAATCTCTGCCTTGATAAAGTAGAACAGTACCAAAATGACAGATGTAATGCTTTCGGCGATAGATCCGACGAATGTTACGCAGCGCGCAAAAAAGCTGAAGACGCCGCGCTTTGTTGTTATAACGAGTATCAGTCTTGCGTAGGCGGCGACGTGTATTGGTTCGGATACTGCGAAAAGTATATTTCGTAAGATTGCCGAAATATTAGAGCCCCTTCAATCTCCCCAGAGAGTTGTAGTTAGTTCAACCGCGTCGAAGCTAAGTCGAATTGAGCAGTACAAACTAAGGAAAAACAATTTCGAGAAATGAAAAACTTGGAAACTTTCCCGAGGTTGACCCGAGATCCCTTTTTAGATAGCGAAATTTATTGTTCTACAAACAGATCTCACCACTACCGAACAAGTCTCCGAGGGAATTAAGGGGGGCAAGGTGTTGGGATCGCCGCCTCAGCTGCAGTTGGGTTTATCCTTGGCGCGGCTTGGCACCAATCTGAGAATTAAAATTATCTGCTCCGGCTAAGGGAAATGATCGACTGGTAAAAATACTAGGAAATCTTCCTATCGTTCGCCAAGATCCCCCTTAGTCTCCTCAGGTACTTAGACTTGCGATTGCGTGAAAATTAGGAAAAACTTGGATTTGCGAAATTAGAGGAAAAATTTCCCTCTATTTGTGATATCACGGGAGTTTCCTCCTCATAACATATCTAAGTTTGGTTTGATGACAATCTAGAGGTTATTGGTATGAATTACATCTTTTCTCTTATTTCACTTCTCGCTTTACTGCTCAATACGACTGTTGCCCTTGCTACACCCCTAAATACAACGGCAACCGCATTTCATCGGGTTACACCGATCGGATTTCTCGGGACTCCGCCAAACGGAACGACTCCCTGGAGCAAAGGATATGATATCAATCAGGGCGGAGAAGTTGTAGGCGTATCTTCTACAAATTTAGGATTTGGGTATGGTGTCAGTAGAGCCTTCCTTTGGCTGCCGCTTTCGGCTCATGGACTCTCAGCTGGAATGCACATGCTCGGGACGCCTTCTGGCAACTTGGATTACACCGAAGCCTACGACTTAAATAACCTCGGACAGGTCGTTGGTATTGAGACCACGGGATTCGCAAATGATCAAAAGGCGGTGCTATGGTTACCCAGCGCCGCCTATGGTTTCAGTGCTGGTGCGATAGGTCTTCATACTATCTTAAATACAGCTGCATATCCTGAGGTGTTAGTCCGATCTATCCCAACCGAGATTAATGATAGTGGCCAAGTCATAGGTTATGCCGATGCTTATTCTGGTCAACGCTACGGTTTTAAGTGGGATCCAACTAGCGGTACCACATTTTCCACTTACAAGCCCTTAGCAATAAATAATTTTGGGGAAATCTTGTGGAACTATGGCCCAGCACTCTCTCTGTGTTTACCGGCCGCAAACCACGGTCTGCCTGCCGGGTGCAGCAATATCTCAATGCCCGCTACTTTAGATTCTTACGGCATTGAGGTTCCAACCCTGACAGATACGGGTAAGATCTATAGCTATGCGGTGGCAAGCGATAATAGACGCCACGGTTACATGTGGGAAAATGGAACGGTATCTGACTTAGGTACCGCTCCTACCGGGAATGGCTTTCTTCTGCTTAGCGGAAACTCTCGCGGAATTGCAGTAGGGCATGATAGTTTAAATTCGATGACAGACCGAGGGTACATTTACGTTCCTGGTGCCGGTCTGACTTTACTTGATAATTTGCAAGCGCCTGGTGAGACATGGCGTCTTACTCGCGGAATCGACCTAAACAGTCAAGGCAAAGTGTTAGCTGACGGGTATATTCCCGGCAGTCCCAGCCAGGCGGTTGTTATTAAAATAAGATAGGCTGAGTCGCCTCAGATATTCATCGTTAGTTAAATAAAATGGAATATACCAAGATTGAGGCTCAAGAAGCCGGTTGGTAGTCTCTATTCTGCCATGCTCTATAGATTCAGAATATCGATGAGCCTTGCCACCTTGACGTATCTAGACGGGTCCAACTCAATACTATTAACAGCATGCCAGCTATTTGGATTCTCGTAATGAATAGCGCGATAGCCCAGCGATAAAGCCGGAGCGATCTCCGAATTAAGCGAATTTCCGACCACAACAATCTCAGAATGACCGATGGAGAGCGTATCGATAAGCCGGCTGTAATAATCCCTCGTCTTTTTTGCCCCAACCGCGAGTGCATCAAACATAGGCGCTAAATTAGAATTATAGATCTTTTGCTGCTGTACAATCTCAACCCCCTGAGTAAAGAGAATCAATCGATCGCCTCTCTCTCGGAGTACCTTAAGAACTTCTATAGAATCTGAAGGAACCTGATACGGTACCCCGCTCAATTTAGGCACTATTGCCTCGAAGAAACCCTTTGTTGAGTCATCAAAAGAAGCATCAACACAACGCCGAAATGTCTCTTCCACCGAGAGCTTAAATCCAAGCGGTCCAAATCCATGCAGCGGAATAATCTCATGCTCAACGAGATCAAGAGTTTTACGGATCTGTTCGAAGCTTAGCGCAGAATTGTATCTTATGACGTGGTGAGAGAGCTCTCTGGCAATTTCTTCATAATGAAGATTGT
>CAZJXY010000083.1:0-11394 GCA_964549925.1 uncultured Bdellovibrionales bacterium
TAATTCGAACTCAGAGATCAAAACGCTTGCCACAATTGGGTCCTCAATCAAAATCAAAGGGGAGGTAACAGGCGCAGAGGATCTATTTATCGCTGGTGAACTGGAAGGCTCGGTATCTCTCAAACAAAATATCGTAACAGTTGGTGAGCGGGCTCGAGTGCAAGCCAATATCTCGGCTCGAATAATCTGCATCGAAGGAGAGGTTAACGGTGATCTTCTCGGGAGTGAAAAGGTAGTAGTCACTTCGACCGGGCAAGTACGCGGAAATATCACATCACCGTGTCTCTCACTAGAAGAGGGTGCAAGACTCAAAGGTTCGATCGATACCGATACTGGCGGGGCTCTCGGAGACCGAGTCTCTGTGGTGGTTGAAGAGACAAAGCCACGTGAAAGGGCATCACGTGCTACGATCGCGAATGCAAATGCAAGTACCAACGGAGCTTCAGTTGAGAGAAAGTTCTAAAGATAAGGCATTACTCTAGTTAAAGGCTTAGGCAACCGAGCCGACAGTTCAGCGGATCAATTGATGCTTTTTTTCTTATCCGTTAAGCAGTACTGTTGAAATTGGCGCGAATCCTGAGCATTTGTAACTGCCGCAGTATACTTAATCGAAACCCTCTGGACGGTGTCGAAAGTAGGTGAAAACCCGCTGTCGCCTAAGCAGTTTACTTGGAATTCTGGAAGCTCGATGCGCCTCTGAGTTTTATATGGGCTGCAGCGGTTGGTTCCGCAGCTTGTATTGTTCGGATCGCGATCGTTATACTGGATATTAGGACCGCGTCGCACAACGATACTATAGTTATTCCGTTGAGACCCTCTGGTTAATACCGCAGCGGCCCCATTGCATTCAAAAAGTGATGGGCGATACCCAACGTCCGAAGGCATAGGTAAGCAGTTGTCACCAGTTACCTTCGCGATATCATCAAATAAAGGATCATCGAAAGTTACCGCCCCATTTTGGCGAAGACTATCGGCGCTAACTGTGTTCGCCAAAAATAGTAGAGCCGCTGCCCCGATAATACAAAAAATAGATACTGTGCGCATGTAGCATTCTCTCTGATGAAAAAATTAATTAACTCTGGTTGCTGTACCGCTCCAGCGGTTGGTGCAGCCAACCGCCTCACAATCTGTTTTGGCCTCAAGGTTAACGTTAGCCGATGTATCACTTACGTCACTAAACTCTACCGTGAATTCCGTGACACAATCTCCGCCGCCGACAGCGTATCCTGCTTTAAATCCGCTGCTTGTAGTAGTTCCTGTGACGGAAATAATTGATGAATCAACAGTTGCGCTTGTCCCGCTTATGTCAACATCAAAAGTCTGTCTTACATTAGCGATTCTTTCTCCGCATCCATCCTGAGCAACCGGAGCATTTACCAACCATTTTGTTGAGCCGGAACTAACGCCACCGCCGCCTGAGTCATCACCGCTATCCTCTCCATCGTCGCCGCTTGACCCGCCAAGTTCGGTGCTACCACTGCCACAACCAGTGGCGAAGAGAGCGAGTGCAAAAGATACGAGAAGGAAAGTTGATTTGTATTTCTTCATAAGTTTTTTCTCCTTGAACGGACCGAAAGATAGCATCGTGGAACTGAGTGCACAAATAGGTATCTGCCGATGCTTTGTGGGATCGAAGAGTAAGCCGACTGAAGATTGGGGAATAGCGTAAGAAATTGGGGACTGTCTGTGGATAATTTGACTAATTGGCTAAAGTTACAAATCGAAAAAGTTCATAGCTTCGGCCCAATCCGTTCTGTTTTAGTGACACGTGGAAAGATTGCGTCGGGAAGTTTATCAAATATAGGAAGCCAATCGAGGATCCTTTCCGCTGCGATGCGATGTGCAATCTCATTAGGATGACGATCCGTCCCGGGCAGAACTTGAAGCCGTTCTACTGGTATGTTCCGGTAACTTTCCGCTAGGTCGAGATGCCGGGTGCGGATTCGCTTTAATTCTCTTCCAATCTTTTTGTGAATCGCCAAGAAGGGATTGTAATCGTCGACCATATACCCAAATAGCGGGAAAATTACAGCGCCCAAAGCCACATTAGCTCGGCGTGTTAAGTTCTCGATAGTTCTAAGTGATTGAGCGAAACTATTCCAAGTATCCTTATTCGAGTACAATGAAAGATAATAATTTTTGTACTGCTGATGTGACTGAGTATTGAGAACTAAGCTGGTAGCGTACCTAAGCGAGCGCCAATGCCTAAAGAGCCACCCTTCGGGTAGCACGATACTGTTATCGTGCTGAATTATCCCATCTGGACGCAACGGTTTTAACTCAGGATCGTTTAACGTGATCTGTAAAATCACTAAATCGGCCTGCTCTTCGATTGCCTTTTTTACCAGTTCTATCTCATTACTGGTTGAGTATTGAGGCATTCCGTAGTTTATCACCTCAACCCGGGGTTGATCGCTGTTTAAATTAAGAAATCGCTCGAGTCGTTTGGGAAATGTGTCATCGAATTGCATGTATGGTCCGAAGGCGAAGGAATCTCCAACTACTGCAATACGTACGGAGCCCGGCAATTTTGTAGCGCGATGAGGGAAATCCTGAAATGTGACTGCCTTTTCAGGAGCATAATATCTCTGTGGACGGTCATTCCATAGCGTGGGCTGATGATCAAGCCCTACCAACCGAAACACGAGTTCAATAACAACCAAAGCAAAAAGGACCCCTCCGATACCGAGCGCAACTAAGCTGAAAATCCATGGAGACTCTCGCGTTACATTGTTGATAGGAATGTCAGATTTTGATGCGAGTTTAAGGTTCATCTAGAAGTAGTGTAAAAACTTTCCCAAAGTTTAGCGACTAATGCATCTTTTCCACAACTTATTGGCCAAGACTGATGTCAGTTTATAACACGCGTCCAATCCATTATCCATGCACCAGCGGCGTGAAAGATCCGATCTTCCTACTTGAACTAGTGCGTGCTACCTTCCGCACGAAAGTTTAAACTTAACGGAGGATGCGTGTATAAGCGTCTAATTACACTTTGTGGAATAGCGGTACTCTGCGCTAGCTGTGGTGGTGGCGGAGGAGGTTCAAGCTGTAGCAATCTTGCTGGAGAGATCTGTCCTGAAGGCGAGTATTGCAAGTTTGAGATCGGTCAATGCGGAGTTGACGGCAGTTGCGAGCCAATCCCCCCGAGTTGCGATCCCGGCTTAGTTACTCCAGTTTGTAGCTGTGAGGGTATTTCGTTTTTTAATGACTGTTTCGCGGCTCAAGCGGGGCAATCAGTTCAGTCAGCAGGAGATTGTCCATGAGAAACGATATTTTTAAAACAGTTTTGATTGTCACCTTAATGAATTTCATTCCGCTGGGTTCACTATTTGCTGAGAGTAAGTCCGCGGCAGATCCTGCTCTCGGAGCAGTTTCCGATGGATTGAAGATTTCATTTGCAGAATCGGTTTGTGCAGGAAATGTCATATCGATTGACGCATTGAATACTAACGTAGGAGCTACTGGTGGGGTTCTGTATAAATCTGAAAATATTCATGGTGGTCGTGGCCCTTCGTTCCTGGTGCAGAATCCAAGTGAGAGAACAGGGAAGCAGGTAATTGAGATCAGAAACGCGCGATGTGAAGTAATCGGTGCGTTGGGATTGTTTGCTACGGATCAGCCATATGGAGCACGATATTACTCTCGTAGCGGTGGGTCTGGTCACGATGGTATTGATTTATTGAATGAGGCTCGTCTGGTAGGTAGTAACAATATTTTGGTGGAAGGGGTAAATAATAAGTGGATCTTAGTCCATAATCCGACTGAACGAGATGGGGATATCAGGAAGTAAAGGGATAGTCGGCAAACTCCTAGTATCTTGCGCCTCGCTAGTCATTACCCTTTTGATTGTTGAGATCGGTTTTCGGTTCTTCGTCCGACTATTCCCGTTAAAGGCTCCACGAAGCAGCCGTCCAACAGCGTATTACCTACCCGCAGGAACTAAAGATCTTCGCGGGATTATTCAGGATCAGTCGTCTCGTGACGGTAGATTTCGGATCTCGGTAGTCGGAGACTCGATCGCCTTTGGTCCACATCTCCAACTCTACGACACCTTTCCAAAGCGGCTTGAATGGATGCTGAATCTTTCGAAGCCCATTCCGCCGGTGGAGGTAGTTAACTACGCGACCCCCGGATTCTCATCGGCCCATGAAGTGCGGCTGGTGGAGCAAGCGTTGAAGGATGATGCCGACTTAATTGTTCTGCAGATTTATTTTAATGATCCCGAACTTGCCCCTCCGACGGCAAATGCGCCTGAATATGTGCGGCAGTTTGTATTTGACACCAATGGTCCGATTTTGCGTCATTGGCGCTCGATGGCTTTTGCACTTTCACGATTGCACAACACCTTCACTCGCTCCGCCTATAAGCGCTACTTTTTTAAGTTGTTTGAGGAACCTGAGACTTGGAATAATTTCAGTACGGCGATCAACACGATTAGCGAACTTGCTAAGGCGCGCCAAACCCCGCTGGTAGCGGTAGTTTTTCCTTTAATGGGATTCGATCTAAATCAGAGTTACCCGTTTGAGCCGCTGCATGACAAGGTGCATGGACTACTTAGACAATTTGGCATTCGATATCTCGATCTTCTCGGCACTTACCGGGATATCCCTATAGAATCCCTTCACGTAATTCCAGGAGTAGATCAGCACCCTAATGAGATTGGTCATCGTCTTGCAGCAGAAGCGCTGTATCGCTGGTTCGATCTTAAGCGAATTTTGCCGGAGCGATATTTTCGTGTGAACGCTTTTGCTGATCGAAAGGATCGGGTCGGAATTCAAATTTACCTAAAGCATGGATCTAAAGCAGGCAAGTCAAAGAAGCTCAAGCATAAAAATTTATCAGGGGGATAATTGAGGCTATCTTGCGCACAGATGACCTTTGCGACAGTATGACAGCTTAGCGGCATAACACTGATGATTGCCTTGACCTGCATTTTTGATTACCGATAACTACTTAAAAGTATAGGGAATTTATGAATCGACCCCTCCGAATCTCGCAGATTGTCTACAGCTTATTGCTTTGTGCTTCGCTTGCCACGTGCGCTTGTACCAAATCCGGAGGGGGAGGAGATGAGGAGTCATCAAACGATGATCAAGGCGAAGATCTTCCTGGAACATCGTTCGCGCTGCAGTGTGGCATCGTGCAAGAGGGAGCACTTCAACGAAATGTAAATACATCTGATGCGACTTTTGTTGAAGTTACAAAGGTAATCGCCCCCAACTTAGTTATTCTAAGGGAGATGCCAAGTTTGATCCCTGGCGAAGAGTCAGCACCTTCCGGTTCTGTTCTATTTAAAATTCAGGGAGTCAGCTCCGATGGTGTAGCCAAGAAGGCTGCTCAGACCAGAGTTTCTGAGCTTGTCAGCGGTGGAGCTTATATGTTCTCGGCTGGAGCCGCGTGTGAAGGGGTTCCACTTCCTGGCGGAGGTTTGGGAGTTATCGGAAGTCTAGTGACCTTCTCTGGTTTGAGCGTTGCGGAAGAACTGGTTTCGTCAGGATTAATTGAGCCCGATACTATGGATGCCTGCGGTGGTGAGTCAATTGGCTCATGCCTTGCTTCAATCTCGGGTTCCAATCAAGAAACCGCTGGAGAAGTCGGGGAATTCCTGTGGAAGCCGGTCTCCGATAGTAACGGTAGACTTGCCATTCACACCGGTCCTCCAGGTACCGTTGTAAGTGTGAATGGAGAAACCGGCACTAATCAGGGCGGCGGTAACGGCTTTGGAAGTTTAGCTCGGTTTTCTAAGCCGGGCGGATCATATGGTAGTAATGTCATAGTAAACGTGCGCGATGAGTTTACAGGACTTCCGTACACCCTAAACGGCGAAGTTGATATCATCATACCAAATGGCAGTCAGCGCTATTGTGCGACGGCCGGCGGCGGTTTGTTTGCTTGCGTCAAAAACTGAAGAGTCGCAATTAGAGATTCGGGCAGCCGCAAGGATTTTAAGCTTTAGGCTTCCAGATCCGTCCAATATCTAGCAGCTCAAGTGCGTTCCTGGGAATGAGGGCATCTTCAATTGGCTCATTCTTACGGGGAACACAGATATTAACCGCTAATGGTACATCGGAAAATTTAGTAACCGAGTCCCCCTCACTGCGGTTACAAATATATGCTTCAGACAGTGGCTGACCATTACTTTGATAAACATCCCCGTACACGTTGTTTGGCACCGGCGGATCAATCTGTACACGAAAACACTCACGGCCGGTTTCTTTGAACTGCAGACGTTCTAATATCGTGCATTCCGTAGGCGGATATTTAAGATCATCCCTTAACTCCGTGGATTCAAGCAGAAAATCGAACTTAGTCATAAATTCAGTCAGCCATTATACTAAAATGGAGAGTTCCCAAAGTCGATAACTTCTAATACTTCCACTTCCTCTTTCGCGTTACCAAGCAGGAACTCGCGCAGCCCACCTCTGTTTCCATCTAAAGGATCGGCTGCTTTACACAAAGGATCAACTCCATCCTTTAACCTTCCGATAGTTAATTTGGTTCCATCATTGACATTTGGAAGACCGGCTTTGTAACGGAAATCATCAACTAGTCGCGGATCGACAGGGGTCCAAGATCCGCCAAACGGTCCTGACTTTCCTCCCCAAACCCGGTACACCAATCGTGAGTTTTCCGGAACAAAGTGCGACGTAGCTCCAAGCGATTGGGTAAACTGTCCCATTGTACGCTTACATAGACGACCGCCTTTGGCTGTGTCGCCGATATAAGAGAGCATGCCTAGAGCTGATATGCCCGCATCGAGAAATTTGAATCGCACCAAGTAAATCGTGCAATTAATACCATCGCAAATCGGCGAGGGATCGACGATCCCGGCTTCGTCGATCAATGTTTGAAAGTCATCGATCGTGAAGGAGTCGGAACGGGAGTTGTTAGCTCCTCCTCCCGGCGGTGAATAAGTATACCCAGAACCTCCGCCACCTCCAAAGCTGTTATATTGACCAGAACTTGAGGAGTGGCATGCCATCGTTGACATCGGGGCTGTAGACATGACCTTCGGATGGTACGTGCCGCCAAGGCTATCAGCATAGACTGTGCCAAATGGAGATTCGTACAACGGAAAAATATCGACAACAATTGTCAAGGTGGTCTGGCCTTCAATGCATGGATCATCGCATGGGTCGGAATATGTAACTCCAGCAGGCAATGACGTGGTCGTCCCATTTCCAGTCTGTTCCTCGCAATCAGTAGCTGCCTTAGCCACGGTGCGCGGTGAATCGACTGCCTGCCCGTCCGTTCCGGTCCTTGTGTAGCGACCGTGCTTGAAGTATGTCCCGTACGGCGGTGGGCTTGGGCTTGGAGATGGGCTAGGGGTAGGCGAGGGGTGTGGAGTTAGTGTGATAGGAGGGTCCTTAGGTGCTGTTGTCTTGCGTGGACCAGGACCGGTGCCTCCGCCATCCTGACCAAAATCGTAGCTCTGACCGCCTGACGAATCATCTGAGACCGCAACAAATGAGGATTGGTCACCCAACCAGGAAAGCTCTGCGATAATACCCTTCTGTCCCAACTTCTTCGGCTCTGTAAGTTCGCCAAAAATGTAAAGAGTACTGGTAACGTCCGTGCCGGATGATGAGACACGATACAAATCTCCGAAAAGAGACGTGATTAACGTGTCTTGGCCGCCTTCGGATTTATCAAAGTAGAGTGGGCTTCCTAGCACGCCGTAGTGAATTGTAACTGAATCGCCGTCCGGTTCGGATGCTGAAATTAATCTACCCCGGGCGTCGTATGAATATTGGTTTCCAACAGCGTCTCTTAATAGATTAGCTGCGTCGTAGTTGAAACTTTGTTCAACTCCTGCAATGCGCGCGCCCGATGGTTTGTAGGGATGCGCTGAATCAAGGTAACGGTATTGCCAAGTATTTCGGCGTGGATCCGACACCAGTCGACCGAGATTATCCCAGGTGATAATGGAATTTACACCGTCTTGTGCAACGTTTCTTACCTGGCCTTGACTATTATATTGATAACCGATCAGGTGACTTTCCCCGGGAACAGATCTGGTTTCTGAAATGAGATTTAGATCATCATATTGGAAAGATGCGCTAAAAATGGGTCCTGATTGGTTAGCAATACTATAATTTTCGAGCGCATGAGAGTCAGCAAAGTAAGTTAGAGTTTCGTCAACGTCATTCCCCCAACCAAGCGTTTGAATCAAATGATCTGAATTTCTAGAAAGGATCTCCCGAACCAAGCCTCCTGGGAAGAGCGAATCAAGCGCAGATGAGGAGATCTTTTTTTCGTAACCAGCAACATACTGGTAATCTAAAGCGACACCGTTCGGGTATGTCACCTTTGAGATCAACCCTTGCGCGTTATAGTTGAATTGGAAGTCATACTGTTTTCCGGAGCTCAACAATTTTTGACGCACGTGGGTGAGATCGCCGAGGTTATTGTAACCGAAGTGTACTTCCTCAACTCCCGACTGCTTTAGGGAAGCTAACTCTCCAGTGCGAACCAAGAAACCTTCCTCACTAAAATCGTAGTGGTAGGTGACGATCTGTGCCCCTGGTCCGGTGGTAGTTGACTGCGTGACTCTACCGATAGAATCTTGTTCAAACGAAAACTCGTAACCGAGAGCGTTGCGCTCCTTTGTTTTTAACCCTGAACCGTCATACTCATAAGTGAGCGGTTGATCGATCGGGTGGGTGCGATTTACTAGTAGACCTAAGCTGCTAAATTGCTGCTCAAAAATATTACCGCCTAAGTCCATTACACTCTTCGTAAGGTCATCTAGATTGCGAGTTAGAGTAGTCGCAATCTCCTTACTCACCGACCCAATACGCGCTGTGGTGGCATTAACTTCACGCGAGAGTTTCTCCCAGTTTGCCAATGGATCCGTGATCGAAATGGCGCGAGGATTTCCGGCTTCTTCATAGTCGAGCGAAAACGCACCAACCCCGTGCCCTGAGGTATCAGGATCAATAGCAGCTAGCTTCCCCTCGGAGTTGAAGCTGTAGTTGATACCGGGAATTGAAGCGGGAGTCGTGTAGGCAGCGTTCAAAGAGGGATAGCCGAGTGAAATTCGCTCCAGTCCCCCGACTCCATAGAATCTGTCTGAAATTTGGTATTGTTGGGTTGCCGGATCGGAGAGTTGGCGGTGTTGAATCGGGCGCCCAAATCCATCTAAATAAGTCCGCTCAACCGTCCCGCGCTTAACTATCTGAATGTAGTTATTGCTTGAACCTGAGTTGATCCCGTTTATTACAATCGTACGAGAGAGAGACGGACGCGAATCTGGTCCGTAACTCAACCCGGTATAACGTAGGTTATCAAGGCCGTCATAGGAAAATTCCACATGGATTCCGGATGGCTGAGCGACCGAATCAAGTCGGAGCGTGGTTGCATTAAAATCGTAATCGAGACTCAGATTTAGTCCGTCCGGATCCGAGGAGAGTTGATCTAGAAAATGACCGCTATAATTAAAACCGGTTACTCTTCCACCGCCGTCTCGTAATCTCTCTATTCTGCCTAATTGATCGTACTCATAACTTACCTCTACATAGCTGTTGCTAACGTTGTCCCAGACTCGGACTGCCGATGTATTTCCATTCAGATAGTCGAATTGCATTTCTGATATCCGGGTTCCGGACGGTGTTCGGCGCTCGATCTTATCGACTGGATTCACAATGCCGAATAGCGGGATGTCGGCCTCATAAGCTATTTGAGCAACAACGTTGTCTTGCGGACTATTATCCGATATCGAGAAATTATTCTGATCAAATGAGGTGATTTGGCCGTAGTTAGTAATCTGGGTTGGCCGATATTGGCCAAAATTGAACTGAACGCCTCTGGCAAAGAGGCGGCTTGCCCCGCTTGGAGCATACCGTTTCAATACCTCAAGCGTAGGAGTAATAAATTTATTGTCTGGGCCACCGGCCTGATATTGTATGAAGCTCTGACTAATCAGATTGTCGGATGAGCCACGATTTTCGATCTGAAAGTTTAATCCGCGGAGTTCGGTAGTATCCAAGCTGCCACCGATCAGACCTTCCCCAAGACCGAGGAAAAATCTCATTTTTTGACTCGTTAGATCCGGGCGAACGACACTAACCTCTTTAAAACCGAGAAATTCGCCGCGTAGTGCTTTACCATCGAGATACTTCAGTCTCGCTGACAGCGGAGCAGCAATTCGATCGTCAGAGGTGATCGAACGAGCTACAATTTTTGAGTAAAGCTTCCCAGTGCTGCTCTCGACAACTGTCTCCTTACCGTATGAAACGTTAATCGCTCCGCCATACGGAACGGTCAAAGAGCTAAGCAAATTTAGGTAGTCACCAGCTCCGTAGTAGTCAAATCGAGTTGAGGAAAGCACACCAGAATTCGCTCCCAAGACGTTTACTCGATCGACCAACCAATGACCGGTTACTGAAGTCCGATATTCCAGTTTGTGTGTTCGAATTACCGAGGAGGTAACAATCTCGACTCGATCAAGCCGTTTGGTATACGGGCTGTTTCCGCCGTTCAGGTAGCCCAAATTTAGTACATATTCCGCGACTAGACCGGAAGCGGGATGAGCATCGACACTCACAGAACCGAGGAGCTTTCGTCCATTATCGGAAATGTAGCTGAAGTTAGTCTCCCATCCGTCCTTGTCAGTTACCTTGGTCGGATATAACCGAAAGACATTTGCTCCCCAGGCACTATTGGCTAAAAATTTAACTCTCTTTCCGTCATTTAATAAAAGCTCGGCCCCACCTGGCACCATCACGAACCGCAAACCAAATCGTGAGAAATAGCTATCAGATGCGAGATCGTAGGCCAACAAAGAATTTTGGCCGCCATCGAAAAACGTGACGGAGAGATCGGAGCTGTTTACCTGGAGATATGGAAGCTGAATGCTCCAACCTAATCCGATACCGGCCGATCCGGTGGAGGAGTTGTAGGATAGCCGGGGGAGAATGTCGTGTCGAGCCTTGGACGCGACGTCAAAAGCAAAATCGGTCGAAAAGTTTCCGCTATTTGGGGCCCAGGATTCTGTTGGCCGTAAGAGCGGTGGTTCAAATGCGGCTGGTACCGCTGCGCTAACCTTCGAAGCCGATAACACTAAGCAGAAGACCAATATGGCGATTGGCACTGTCAGTGCAAATCGAAATTGAGCCCGTAAGTTCCAGTTGCTAGATTCACCCATGGATCTGATCCTCCCTTAAAAGACTCAGATCAAAATTTCATCCCGATCAAATCTCGTTGTGCGCCTAACCGCATAGCACGGTGCCGAAAGGAAAGTAAACACAAATTTTCGGAGGTGGCGTCGAGATTCCATCGGATGCGACCCAAAACTAAGAACCAGCCCTAGCTCTATTTGGAAAGAAGAGTACGTGCTATGCCAGCATTTATGCTAGAAGAATGAGCTCGAATGGCATATTTTCCCAGCTG
>CAZJXY010000084.1:0-11394 GCA_964549925.1 uncultured Bdellovibrionales bacterium
GCAGGTATCTTTAACTTTACAGGCCCATCGAGTGTTGGAACATCAATCTCCCCTCCAAGCACGGCGGTAGCATACCCTATCGGACAGTGGCATATGATCTCGCTCTCCTCCCGCTCAAAAAGCGGATGTTTTTTTACCCCAATATGCACATACAGATCCCCGCTTGGCCCACCACCACTACCTGCTTCTCCCTCTCCGCGCAGTTTGAGCCTCTGCCCGTGGTCGATGCCAGCGGGAATTTTCACATTAATTTTATGCTGTGCGAGCTTGGTCCCTCGACCCGAACAGCCAGTGCAGGGAGTTTTGACCACCTTACCTTCACCGCCACAATCATGGCAGGGACGACTAAGAGTAAAGAAGCCTTGCTGCATCCTCACCTGTCCGTGGCCACGACAGGTAGTACAAGTCTCAGGTTGCGTTCCCGGCTTAGCTCCGGATCCATTACAACTCTCGCAAGCAACTTGCTTTGACAGGGTAATATTCTTCTCTGTGCCGCGAACCGCTTCTTCAAATTCAATTTCTAAATCATAGCGCAAATCTCGGCCGCTTCTCCCACCTCCACGAGTTGCACGCCCACCCATTTGCCCGCCAAAAAAGGCGCTAAAGAGATCTCCAAAGATATCTTCAAAGCCTGAAAAATCCCCGCCGAAACCCTGAAATCCTCCACCCTGCTCAAACGCTGCATGACCGAATTGATCGTACTTTGAGCGGTTAGAAGGGTCACTCAGCACAGAGTAAGCTTCTGTAGCTTCCTTGAACTTCTCTTCAGCCTCTTTGTTCCCTGGATTCTTGTCCGGATGGTACTGTACTGCTTTCTTTCGGTATGCCTTTTTTATCTCGTCAGATGAGGCGCTACGTGTAACCTCGAGAACCTCGTAATAATCTCTTTTGCTAGCCAAGACTTACAACCTCAGAATAGGCAAATTTGCGCCTCAATTTAAAACGGCGGAGTAAAGCTCCGCCGTACAAAGACGCCCCTAGTCGCGCACCTCTTCGAAATCAGCATCGACTACATCGTCTCCGCCCTTGCCGTTCTTTGTAGCGTTAGTGGAACCGCCTTCGGCTGCACCGGCTTGAGACTCAGCAGATGCTTCGGCTCCCGAAGACGCAGCGGCCTTTTTATACATCTGCTCTGAAAGCTTATGTGCGGCTTGGTTTAACTTTTCAGTGGCGTCTTTAAGCTGAGCGACATCTTCCCCTTTTAGCGCTGTCTTCGCATCTTCCAATGCTTTGCTCAGCGCAGCAGAATCGTCACTGCTCAAATTTGCTCCGAACTCTTTCTGGGTTTTTTCTGTGGCGTAAATTAAGCCATCCAGGCCGTTACGGGCCTCAACCAGCTCTTTTCGCTTTTTGTCCTCCTCTGCATGGGACTCGGCATCTCTGACCATCTTTTTGATCTCTTCCTCAGAGAGGCCAGAACTTGCAGTAATTTTAATTGACTGCTCCTTGCTGGTTCCCAAATCTTTGGCTGAAACGTGGACGATACCGTTACTATCAATGTCAAACGTCACCTCAATCTGCGGAACACCGCGCGGCGCTGGTGGAATACCGACCAACTCAAAACGCCCTAAGGTCTTATTGTCAGCGGCCATTTCACGCTCTCCCTGGAGAACATGAATCGACACAGCCGGTTGGTTATCGCTAGCTGTAGAGAACACCTGCGACTTTCTCGTTGGGATGGTGGTGTTCTTCTCAATCAATCGAGTAAATACTCCACCATGTGTTTCTATGCCCAAGCTGAGAGGGGTGACGTCAAGGAGAAGAACGTCTTTTACTTCACCTTGGAGCACTCCGCCTTGAACCGCTGCGCCAATTGCTACAGCTTCATCAGGATTGACGCTCTTAGAGGCCTCCTTCCCGAAGATTTCCTTTACCTTGACTTGAACCGATGGCATGCGGGTCATACCGCCGACGAGAATTACTTCGTCAATTTCCCCCGGCTTTTTTCCGGCATCCTTCAACGCCGTCTTGCATGGCTCGATTAGACGCTTCAAAAGATCATCGCACAAAGCTTCCAGCTTTGAGCGCGAAAGCTTGATGTTTAGGTGCTTCGGACCAGAGGCATCCGCCGTAATAAACGGGAGATTGACGTCGGTCTCCATTGAAGACGAAAGCTCATGTTTCGCCTTTTCCGCGGCTTCCTTTAAACGCTGCAGAGCCATGGTATCTTTTCTTAGATCAATGCCCTGATCCTTCTTAAACTCGTCGGCCAACCAATCTACTATTTTAAGGTCGAAATCCTCTCCACCGAGATAAGTATCTCCATTGGTTGATTTTACCTCAAATACACCATCACCGAGCTCCAGAATCGAGATATCAAAAGTACCGCCGCCGAGGTCGAACACTGCTATAGTACGATCACCTTTCTTGTCCAAACCAAAAGCTAAAGCAGCCGCAGTGGGCTCATTAATGATCCGCTTTACTTCAAGACCAGCAATTCGTCCGGCATCTTTGGTGGCTTGACGTTGAGCATCGTCGAAATAAGCTGGGACAGTAATAACCGCTTCTTTTACTTCCTCGCCAAGATAATCCTCGGCGGTCTGCTTCATTTTAGAGAGAATGTGGGCAGATATCTCTTGTGGGCTCTTTGATTCACCACGGAGCTTGACCCAAGCATCGCCATTTGCAGCTTCAGTTATCTCGTAGGGCAATACCCTCTTGGCCTTATCAACCTCCCCTGCTTTGAATTTTCTCCCGATCAAACGCTTAACAGCAAAGATTGTATTCTTTGGATTAGTCACCGCTTGACGCTTGGCTACCTGACCGACCAGACGCTCACCAGAGTCGTTCATCGCCACAACCGACGGAGTCGTTCGTGCTCCTTCACTGTTGGCAATAACAACCGGATTACCACCTTCCATGATAGCCACACACGAGTTGGTTGTTCCTAGGTCAATTCCAATAATTTTGCTCATGAAATCCTCTTAACTTCCTTCTAAATTAAAATCTTTTATCGACTATTCCAGCTCCGATAAATCTAGCCCTTCGAACCTGCCCTGGGGTCCGCGACAATAAAAGATCAATAAGCATGGATGGACGATCATTCAAGGGTTGGGGCCTAAATCTAACCAACTGAAATATCTCACTTTTTATGTTCTAATTGGGGTCATTCTCGTTTGAAGCCGGGCTAACTGCCGGCCCGGAGGACACCACAACATCGCCAATCCGAATGAGCTTATCTTTATAAAAATAGGCCTTTTTGAGCTCACTGACGACGTGTCCTGTTTCCACCGACTCGGATGGACTCTGGCTAAGCGCATTGTGCTTTTGCGGCTCGAATTTCTTGCCAATAGCTGACTCGGCAGCAATCCCGTGCTTCCTAAGTACGTCCCCCAACATACGATGAATTAACTTTACTCCTTCCTTAAACTGAGTCTGGTCGGAATCTATATTTTCGAGCGCCCGCTCAAAGTTGTCCAACACTTCAAGCAGATCTACAACTAAGTTTTCGCCAGCGTATTTCTGAAGCTCTGAACGCTCCTTGATCGCGCGCTTCTTAAAATTATCGAAATCCGCAAGGACCCTTAACTGCTTTTCCGAAGCATCCTGGAGTTCGGCACGTAACGCATCGCATCGCGCCTTTAGCTCCTCCAATCTCCCCACGTCGCCCGAAGCGGGTTGATTCCGGTTATCAGTCTCCGCTTGGGATTGGTTTAACGTCTGATCATCTCCTTCCGTACTCACGGCCTTCTCCTTATTTTGCTTCAGATTTGGTTGCGAATCGCTTCCCTCTTCCAGCTTTGAAAAATCAGCATCTCGAGGATTATCTGACGCCTCAGATCTATCTTTTTTGAAGCGAAATCCCTTTACCATTCTTTTAATTTCACATGTTTTTAGATAAGTAGGCTGGAAGGTTAACCATCCTTGCGGTTTTATTCAAGGCTACTTAGACCGGTACGTATAGCGATCTTTGGCTCGATGCCATATACTTTCCGTGATGGCCACGTCTGCTTATACGTACGAAACCGTGGAGGGAACGGTCCTCCGTATTTTCCCTTGTGGTGAGTCCGATCTGGTCGTCCGTCTCTTGACTCCAAATCGGGGGAAAATTGCTGTTATCGCCAAATACGTCAGGAAGAGTAAAAAGCGCTTTGCCTCAGGTTTAGATCTGTTTGACCGCGGTAGGTTTTCGATCCGCAGCCCGCACTCTGATTCAAACAGCACGCTTGCTGTCCTTCAAGACTTTGCACCCGAAGGTGGTTATCGGGAGCTGCGAGTCAATATCGGCAAAATCGTTGGCGCTTCTCTACTTTGCGAGTGTTACGACTTTTTAATTCCTGAGCACGTCGCGAACGATCCAGAAGCTTATCGCTTGCTACAACTTGGATTGACAGCTGTGGATGCGGCTACTGACTTAAAGCAAACTTTAAAGGGGTGTTTCGTTTCAATTTGCCAGTTGATGCTGCACTCAGGATTCGTCAGCACTGACCAGTTGCCAGCTCCAAGCGCAAACGGATTACTGTCGTTAGTAAGGCTAGTCGAAGCTCATGCAGAGCGAGAGCTTGCTTCCAAACCATCTTTAATTGAAGTGCTGGGTCAGTTAAGAGCCGTTAACACGAGTACTAGGCCTAATGACAAGCACAGCCAGAACCACAACCAGACTTAGTCGATTTCTTGGACTCGCCCTTATCAGATTTTGATTCCTCTTTGGCCTTAGAACCACTGGTTGGCTTGGTTGTTGAGCTGCCACTACCGGAGGCGTAGTCGGTCTTATACCAGCCGCTGCCCTTAAGATGAAATGATGTTGCCGAGATAACTCTACTCATTTTCTGCTTACAACCTGGGGTATCGCATTTAACAGGCTTTCCGTCCGGGTTATCACTGACTTTCTCCCAGACTTCCTTCGTTCCACATTTCGGACATTGGTATTCGTAAATTGGCATACAGCTGCTACCTAAAAATTTGCCCTATTCAATAAGGGCTAAGCCCTTAAAAATTATAAACCGAACATCTCTACAACAGTAAAATAAAGCTAATCACTACTCAATGATGCGTCAAGCTGGGTGGACGCTTCGTAGCGCGTAACCCCTTAAACTCTTAGCATTTTCTTTAACGATAATTACCCTTATTACGACTCTAATCTAGGAGAAATTTGCGGCATATTGTGTCAACCAGCTCTGGCTAAGCGCAGCGCGTACTCGCTTAGTAAAGGCACCAATGAGTGCTGCAAAAACACTATCAACAAAAAAAGAATAATCGGCGAGATATCAATACCGGGTCCGATGGGTTTTACGTAGCGTCGAATAGGACGGAGCAAGGGGTCAGTAGAATCGGTTAGAAAGCGAACGACTGGATTATACGGGTCAGGGTTAACCCAAGAGATCAAAACTCTGATCGTAACCAACCAAAACACAATATTGAGCACCACGGCCAAAACCTGAGCTACTCCGTTTAATGTGTGAGCGAGAATGATCATCTTAAATCCGGCTTCTGTATTTCAAACTACATCCTAATCCGACAAATTGGTCGGGACAAGTCCAAATAGCAATCATTCACGCTCCCCAAATAGCGCCGTCCCAATCCTCACCATAGTTGCGCCCTCTTCAATCGCAACCTCAAAATCAGAAGACATCCCCATGCTCAACTCGAAGCGAGGAGGCAAGAACAACTCTGAAAATTTCTGCTTTACTACGTCACCCAAATCCCTTAGAGCCCGGAAGTCAGCCCTAGCCTGCTCGGGAAGATCGTAGTTCCTGGTTATGGTCATTAAACCAAGTGGTTTTAAAGCCCTAAATTGAGCAGCGCTCGGCAAGAAAGCTATTAACTCCTCTGCATCAAAGCCGCTCTTTTGTGCATCGCTCGAGATGTTCACTTGGAATAAAACCTCTTGGATCTTCCCTGCCTTTTCCGCCTCATTATTCAAAGCGAGAGCCAGATCCTTAGAATGAACTGATTCAATCAAGTCAAAAAGTCGAACCGCCTCCTTTGCTTTGTTTCGCTGCAACGGACCAATCAGGTGCACACGACTTGAACTCGAGAGTGCTTCTCGCTTTTTTTTAAATTCCTGAACGTAGTTCTCTCCGAAAGTCGGAAATTCCCCCCTGAGGAAATAAATTCTCTCTAACTCTAGCATCAATTCAAGCGGCTGTTTCTTTGAAACTGCGACGAGCTCTATCCTCTCTACCTCGCGGCCACTGCGCTTGAGGGCTGCTTTGATTCGTTCCTCGATAGCACCTAACCGTTCAACCAACATTATGCTTTAACCCGAATGACTCCAAATTTAGATAACGCAAGTAGGCACTCGCAAAAAGGAAGCCCCACAACGTTGGTATAAGAACCCTGAATTTCTTTGATCAAGCAGGCACCGACTCCCTGAACCGCATAGGCCCCGGCCTTATCCATGGACTCATGGCTATCGACATATGCCTCAATTTCCGAATCAGAGAGTTCACGAATGACGACTGAAGTCTGGTGAGTTTCGGTATGGATCAATCCGCTATCAAGGTTTACCACAGAAAAGCCACCAAAGACCGTATGAGATTTGCCCTGAATCATCGAAACCATGCGAATCGCGTCTTGGCGATCGAGCGGCTTTCCAAGGATCTGATTATCTACCACTACGATCGTATCTGCTCCAACCACCCAGGCCTGTGAAAATCGCTGCGCTACAAGCTCTGCTTTAGCTCTGGACAATCTATGCACACACTCTTCTGGGGCTTCGCCAACAATAGTTGACTCATCAATGTTTGCAGGAAAGATTTCAAAGCCCAAACCCACCGAGCAAAAGAGTTCTTTCCTTCGCGGAGATGATGAGGCCAAAATTAAACGCTTACCGGAAACATTACTAAACATTGACTACCTTAAGGGAAGTTTTGGAATTCTTTAACTGTGAGATCTGGAGCAATGCTGTTATCAAGGCACTCTCGATAGACCGACCATCAACGGTTCGGGTATTACAATCGCCGCTGCGAAAGTCCACTTTCCAACTGCGATGATCGTCGGTTTCAATCTTTAAGATATCTCCTCCGAGCTTCTCTATTTCGTTAACAATTTCATCAGCACTTGGGACCACGAAGAAAAAACGCTCCTCCGCAACCTCAAGCTTAGTCACTTTCCCGCTCAAAAGAGACAGCAATTTTCTACCTGGAAGCAGGCAAAACTCTTCGTAACCCACGTCTGCGAATCCGCGAGCCAGCCGTTTTCCTTCCTCAATCTGGAAGACAAAGCCTGCTTTGTACAGTTCAAAACATTGCTCAAGAAATCTTTTAGATGCCCACATCTTCCGGCTCCTTGCAAACCCCCACCAATACCAAAATCGCACCGAGCAGAGGTACCAGCGCGACCCAACTTAAAATTGTTAGAATCTCACCGCTAGATTGCGCCTTCCGCGAAACTTCTCCAACTATAAATGGGCCAAGCGCAGTAATAATTCGACCGGTGTTGTAGCAGAATCCAGCACCAGTGCCACGCACACGCGCTGGGAATAGCTCAGGTAAATAGAATGTAAAACTTCCGAACACTCCAAATACAGTGAGTCCTATGAAGAAGGTGCTATAAATCCGCGTATACGGGGAAAGATCGCCACCCATGACTAACCAAATACTGAGCGCACTGCCGATAAAGAAAATAAGAAACATCTTCCGACGACCCAGCAAAATAGCCAATGGTGCTGTAAGTAATGTACCAATCAGGCCACCGATATTAAAAACAGTCGTGGCTTTTGTGACAAATTCTGCTTTCAAAACAGAAAGGCTGGCAGCGCTAGAGGCGGGGTTTACGTCACTAGCAAGAAAACTCGAAACTGTCGGCAGAAAAGCGTTACAGCTCCACCAAGTTATAAGGGCAATAGTTGCCATCGAAAGTCCACTTATTGTGGCGGGGAGCAATTTAGGCGTGAATAGTTCCCTTAGCTGGACCTGGCTCTGTGGCGTAAACCCCTCAGGCTCTTTGACGTATAAACGTATTACGAAAGCAACCGCCGCTGGGATCAATCCAGTCAGGAATACCGCTCGCCAAGAGAGGGATGGATCAGAAGCGATGCTCTCAAAGCTTCTGGTGAAAAAGTCTGTGACAAAAATTGCCAAGAACAACCCTGCCGGAGCCGCTGTGTAAAGTAGCGTTCCTGCCTGGACTCGTTTTTTCTCGGGAACTGTCTCGGCAACCAGCGCCGCCCCGGCGGCCCATTCACCACCGATACCTAAGCTCCCGATAAACCTAAATATTGCAAACATCCAAATATTACTGGCAAAAGCACATGCTGCCGTAGCGCAAGCGTAAGTAAGCATGGTGATTAGCAAGGTCTTAGAGCGGCCAATCTTATCGGTAATTTTTCCGAAAACTATTCCACCAATGGCCCAACCTACCAGGAGTAAACTGGTCAACAGCCCAGTCCAACGGGTAACATTTTGCGGGTCTCCCGCTTCAGCGCCGAGTAGATCGGGAATACATAAGCGCGATACAAAATTGAAAAGGATTGCATCAAAGATATCAAAGCCCCACCCCAGCCAAGCGGCAAACAAAACCATCCACTGGTAGCGATTAAAGCCAAATATCTCCTTGCTACTGGTTGACGGATCAGGCGCCATGCCGCATAGGTTAACACAGAGGCTTTCTAGTTCAAGCTCGGGATTGCTCGAGGGTTTATTCCTTGGTTTTCATCGCGTATTTATCTTTGGCGCGTTGCTGAGAAGAAACTAGGTAGCAAACTCCTGGCTTAACTGGCCAAGACGAGTCTCCTGCCTTTACCAGTACCCCATCCAAGGACTGAATAGTTTGCACAGAAATGAGATCATCCAATTCTATTTCCCTCAGATGACCAGCCGGACCTTGAAAATTGATCAGAAATCTAAGGCCAGCGATAGTCGCTGGGGAGGGTACCGAACTTCTTTGCGGGTATGAAATTTTCGGTTGATCTACTGAGCTGTTGTATGCAACTTCCAAACGCACTTTTTTACCCCTGGCTCGGTCTAAAAAGGGATCGGAACTATTCAACGTGTCAGTATTTAGAAGCAAGACCTCGCCGTCACCCTCGTAGCCAAATGTCAGTTCAGCACTGATAAATGCTGAGATTACATTAAAAGTTACGTTTTTTAACTCGTAGCCTGATTCTTGTAATACCTGATAATCGGCTGCCCGGGGCTGTTGATCGGCCCAACCGGGGTTAGACTTATCTACGGTTGGCGGTTCTCCCCACCCTCGTGGACAAAGTATCACAGCCTCTAAACCAGAGCTTAGCGGCGGAAAAAAAAGAGCCATGCCGGAGTTATAATGTCCACTAAGAAAGAAATCGCGCCGCTTCTTTTTGTCTAACTCCATGCTAATACCACCCAACAACTTTCCCTTACCCGGATTACTATGCTTCACTAAAACTTTGGACGGCTCAAATCCGATTCTAATCTTTACGGGGGGGCTATCTGGGACCAGGTCGTCAAGCTCAAGCTCTACATCCAAAAATACTTGCCTTTCCAATTTCATCCCGCTCCAAACTCCCTTCAACTCACGCGGCACTTCAAGAGTACCAGGTTTATATTTAATCTCCGGGGAATATTCGGTCTCGTATAGAGCTCTAGTAAGTTGGGCGATCGTTTCGTTTTCTATCGGGTCGAGGACGATAGATTGTTTAGATTTGAGCTGACCATCAACTTCGGCTAAGAGAGTTGCAGGACTTACCAAGAAGAGAAGCAGGAGCGAGGCAAGAAATCTCATTCTTCTATTATTTATCGGATCTGACTTTAGGCGCAAGCCAATCATTATCCAGGCGAAAACTGATATCTGCGCATACTAATCCCAAGCACTACACCTAACAGATAAAGTGAGATGAGAAGGGAAGAACCGCCATAACTGAAAAGTGGTAAAGTTATTCCAACCACTGGAAGAATTCCAATCACCATGCCGATATTCACGAATACATGGAAGAAAAACAACGATGCCACCCCGACACACACCAACACACAGAAGAGATCTTTACTGCGCATCGCTACTCTTAGAATCAGAGCAATCAGCGCCAAATAGCAGAGGATCACAAACGCTGAACCGATAAATCCAAACTCCTCGGCCAAGACAGAGAAAACGAAATCCGTATGATGTTCCGGCAGAAACTCAAGCTGGGTCTGAGTTCCCTGCATAAACCCTTTCCCGAGCAGTTCTCCAGAACCTACCGCAATTTTCGACTGCGCTAGGTGGTATCCACTCCCCAGTGGATCGGCCTGGGGATCGATTAACGTAAATACGCGTCGTTTCTGATACGGATGCAAAAAGCTCCAAGCCGGCACAGCCAATATAATAGCCCCCAATACTAGAGAAATGAGCACCTTTGGCCTGACACCGACAAATAGCAGCATCAAGCCACCGGTCGCTCCGATTACCAACGCTGTTCCTAGATCTGGTTGCTCAATAACGAACGCCATCGGGATGCCTATCAGTAGAGATGGCAAAATCAGCTGCTTCAAGCCCAGACCCCCTACCGGTATAGCATGGCGAGAGAGATATCGAGCCATCACAAAAACTACCCCTGCTTTGACAACCTCAGAAGGCTGAAGGTTAAAGCCGCCCAGCGGAATCCAGCGCTGCGAACCTCTAGCCACACTGCCCATAAGCATGACAACGATCAACAGAACGAGACAAACAGTATATATAATATAAGAGAATCGCTGAAGTGAGTTGTGAGGTATCAAAACACCGATGGCGATAGCAAATAGCCCAATTCCCAAAAATTGTAGCTGTTTTACGAAGGGAACACTTTTGATCGGCTCGGTGAAAAATCCGATCGGAATCCCAGTTCCATCCGGGTCAAAGCCTGCACTATACAATATCAACAAGGCAAACGCGGGAATAAAGAGTGTAACAAACAACAATCCGTAGTCGAAAAATTGAAATGGCCTCTTGTCAATCTGTGCCATTTAACCCGACCTCTTTTCGGTAGTGTTATTATCTTGAGCGACTGCTCCGACGGATGGATATTTCTTCTTAAAATATGCTTCCATTACTTTCGCCGAAACTGGTGCGGCAGCAACCCCACCGTGACCTCCATTCTCTACTAACACGGCTATTGCAATCTCCGGATTGTCGTACGGAGCGAAGGAAATAAACCAAGCGTGATCTTCAAACTCCCCACCTAGACCCTCGCCCGCCCGTCCGACAGCTTGCGCCGTGCCGGTCTTACCGCCTACCACGATCTCGGGTAAATCCTTAATAACAGCTCGATGGCCGGTTCCTCGCTGATCTTTAACAACACCCACCATCGCGTCTTTTATTCTCTTTAAAACACTCGGATCAACATCAAGGGTGCGATCAACCTTTGGAGAGATCTGTTCTATGAGCCGTCCGCTTTGGGTCGCAATCTTCGAGTAGACATATGGCCTCATCACATTACCGCCGTTAACTAGCGCGGCCATGGCCCGAGCCATTTGCAACGGTGTAACGGTAGTAGCACCTTGACCAATCGCGACAGAGAGC
>CAZJXY010000085.1:0-11169 GCA_964549925.1 uncultured Bdellovibrionales bacterium
TTTGAAAAGATTGGCGAGATCAAATAGCGCGGATCAGTAGTCGTAAGCGCGTTCTTTGGATCGACCGTTATCAAGAGTCTTGTCGCGGCGCCAATTGCTTCCATTTTCGCGCTAGGCGGCGTCTCGTCATCACACTCACAGACGGGAACGAGCGTTCGGAGATAAGGATCAACTATGTCGAGGAGAATGTAGACACAACCATTCTGCTCTATATAGGCTCGCTCAGTGTGCAATGAAAACTTTCTATGCAGCTCCTTTCCGTTATGCAGGAGTTCAGTAAGGATATCGAGTACTAGATCTTCGGCATCATCAACCAAATCGGCCATTTCCGGATCGTCTAACGGTATTGGCCGTGCTTGCCGCATCTGCATTACGCTTTCGAAAAGATCATGTACTTCACGAGTTGGAAGCCGAAGCCCCTCTAAATCTAAAGGGAGGTGATCCGGAATACGGCTGTTCTCAGGTTGGAAAGCTGCCATGACTGAAAAGCTAAGTAAGATTGATCTTTGGGGTTAAAATGATCAGAAAAGATCCAGCGGCGGCGGTAAACGCCAGCATTATGACGCGGACTTGAAGAGAATCGGTGCGGATCATATTGTCGTCTCTAGGTCGCCTATATTTAATTTAAGGGTAGAATGAGCTTAAAATCCAGGAGAGACGTGGCGGAGAATGCAGTCTGGCTGACAAAGTCACCATCAGACATCTTGGGTGTAATTGCTGAGTCTTTACATCGGCGAGGGACGCTACTAGGGGAATTCGAGGCGCTCAGAATTGTGGATGGAAGCGCGGATGAACTAGGTGGTCTCTTCATCGATAAGTTTGGATCGAATATCCTAGCGCATCTTCTTCTTTCTGGTGAAACAGAAAGCGCACTTGCACGGGAGAAGTTAAAAGTCCTAGGTCCAAAGTTGGCTGCGCTTCTTGAAGTAAAATCGTTACTACTTAGGGTACATAGTCGCGATCCCAAGAGAACTTCAGAAAAGTCCGCAGAGCCTCTCTTTGGTGAGATCAACGCTCGGTACGTAATTAGCGAATATGGAGTTAAGTATTTAGTTGATCCGAAAGATCAGGTAAACGCCGGTTTGTTTCTCGACATGCGAGAAGTTAGGAGGTTGGTTAGAGAGAGCAGTAGCAACCGGCGAGTATTAAACACATTCTGCTTTACTGGATCACTCGGGTGCGCTGCACTTGCCGGATGCGCCAGAGAAGTCGTTCAAGTAGATATCAGTAAGAGAATCCTATCTTGGGCGAAGGAAAACTTTGAGCAGAACCGAGCACTAAGCCCTCAGACTAAGGCAAAATTTTTTGCTGAAGACACAAGGGATATTCTTCAAAAAGAGATCAGACGGCTTGAAAAAGGTAAGGAAAGGTATGACCTTATTATTGTTGATGCCCCAGCGTTTGGATCAAGCTCCGGTAAAATTTTCTCATTCGAAGAGGATATTGCATCAGTTCTTGAGCTTTCCGCACTCTTAATATCATCCCAGGGGCGGTTGATTTTGAGCACCAATAAACGTGATATCAGTGCGGAGCAGTTAAAGAAGCTTTTGATTAAGTCGATGGCAGAGACGAGTCGAAAGATTTCTGGGATCAATCAACTCGTAATCGGCAAGGATTTTCGCTCTGCCCCGAATGAGTCGCCCTGTATGCGCGGAGTCGAGGTTCGAATCGAATAACGCACGGTTTATAATACAAGTATTTCATAGACTGTCGGTAACCGAGAATGATATCAGTAGGTTATCCTGGTGGTTAACTTTTTAGGAAACTTTTCCAAATTCCATACGAACCCCTTATGAGAGGATTTGATATTGAACTCATAATTGGAGCGGTTAGTGGGATTGCCGGCGGTAAAGCTTAGGATGAGCAAGGACCAAAAGAGTCGACGTGATGCTTTGGTTGAAAAGTATCGTGGCTTCGCTGAAAACTGCGCCGCACATCTAATAAAAAAATTCGGCCTGCCCGGAGAGATGTTGGATGAATTAGTGTCGGCCTCGTACCTTGGATTGGTTGAAGCAAGTACGAGATATGATCCGGATAAGCAGCACGACTTTAAGAGTTTCGCCTACCTTCGGCTAAAAGGGGCAATGATTGATGCTATTAGAGACACTTCAGATCTTTCTACGGAAGCGTATCGGTATCTTAAGGCATTGGAAGCTGCTGAGGACTTGAAGGAATATGAACTGCACGAGGCGCGCACCCACCCAGAAACAAAGCCGGACGCAGTTTACAAATTAGCAAAGCTATTTAATTTTGCCTCCAAAGGCGCATTAGCATTCCGTTTAGCTTATGAAGAGCGGGAGGAGGAAGTTGTTGACTCTCACGGCGAGATCAGAAATCCGGAGGAGGAGCTTCACCACAGACGCACTCTAAGGCTCCTTAGAGAGCTTATGACTGAGCTCCCGGAGGACGAGCGGAAAATTTTGGAGGATTACTACATACACGATCGGTCATTTATTGAGATCACATCAGATTCTAGAAATCTTTCCAAGTCTTGGGTTTCCCGGCTGCACGCTCGTGGTATAGAGCGCTTACATAAGGCTTACTTAAAAAAGGTGCGCTGTGGTAAGAAATAGGAATGATGAAGATTAGATCTGATATCCCCAATTCTTGGGCCGAGCCTTGGAAGATTAAGACAGTTGAATCGATTCGAATGTTGACAGAAAGCGAACGGCGCTCGGCGCTGGATGAAGCTGGCTGGAATACATTTCTATTGCGCTCTAGAGATGTATACATCGATCTCCTCACCGACTCTGGCACCAGTGCAATGAGTGATAAGCAGTGGGCGGCGATGATGATTGGAGATGAGGCTTACGCTGGGAGTGAAGACTACTACAAGCTCGAATCGACAGTGCAGGAAGTTTATGGTTACAAGCATCTTGTGCCTACCCATCAGGGGAGAGGGGCCGAGCATCTACTCTCACAGATTTTGATAAAGAAAGGTGATATAGTCCCGGGGAATATGTACTTTACCACTACGCGCTTTCATCAAGAGTATGCCGGAGGAGAATTTGAGGACGTAATAGTGGATCAAGCCTTTGACCCTAAGAGCGAATTTAAGTTTAAGGGAAATGTTGATCTAAAAAAATTAAAAGCCTGTGTGAAGCGCCACGGCGCAGAAAAGATCCCGTATCTTAGTTTTGAGGCGAACGTAAACATGGCCGGTGGGCAGCCGTTCTCATTGGCAAATTTAATCGAAGTTTATGATTACTGCCGTTCCCAAGGCATTTTGGTGATGCTGGATGCTACACGCGCGGTTGAGAACGCATATTTTATCAAGAAGTGCGAGGATAATTATAAGGAGAAAAGTATTGCTTGGATTCTAAGAGAAATCTGCTCCCATTCTGATGGTGCCACAGTCTCGGGGAAGAAAGACTGTTTAGTGAATATCGGAGGGTTTCTTGCGTTAAATGACGACACACTTGCGGAGAAGGCTAGAAACCTGATGGTTGCCTTTGAAGGTTTGCAAACTTACGGCGGGATGGCCGGAAGAGATATGGGAGCGATGGCGGTTGGGATAAGGGAATCGATTGAATTTGATTATATCAGAGCCCGAGTTGAACAAGTTGCATATCTCGGAACGAAGCTAGAATATTTTGGGGTACCGATAGTAAAGCCGATGGGAGGGCATGCGATCTATCTCGATGCCAAAGAGATTCTTGCTCATGTCTCTCAGGATGATTTTCCTGCTCAAAGATTGGCCGGCGAGATTTATTTGGAATCCGGGGTGCGCTCTATGGAGCGAGGAATAGTGTCTGCCGGAAGAAAGTCAGATGGATCAAATTACCACCCTGAACTTGAATTAGTGCGACTGACAATCCCCCGGCGGGTTTACACCCAGTCACATCTGGATGTAGTGGCGGAATCCGTAGCTCGAGTGTGTTCCAGAGCCGCTAAAATCAAGGGGTTAAAAATGGTGTATGAACCCGAGACCCTACGCTTCTTTCAGGCTAGATTTGAGCCGATTTGAGATCTCATAAATTTGACTTACAGCAGAAAGAAAGTACCCTGAAGGAAGGGTTTGTAGAATCAGGGGAGGGTCATGTTAAGGTCCGTTTTTGGGGCGATTGCCCTGATTATCTTCCATTTTGGTGCAAGTGCATTTGCTGATACCTATATCGATTCAGCGGGATTCGTGCGTCTTAGCTCTGACTCTAGGTTCGGCTGTGATTCAAAACTTGTTGGCGGACAACTGCTAAAGATCTTATCTGAAAACCAGTCCGTACAGATCTCAGCAAAGAAAACTATTCGCAAATTTAAGAAAAAGCGCTCACGCGTTCGTCACAATCTAGTAGAACTGAAACAGCTCCTCGCTCATGAAACTACACCACCACCCTCGTTAAAGAAAAAGAAACTGAAACTAAAAAAGAAGCTAGCTAAGTTCAATCAGCTGATTCAATTTATCAAAGATTGTACCTCTGGAGCTTACTACAATTCTGAGTCAGAACCTTTTATCTCGCTATTCTACGATCGAGATGGTGTACCGTACATTAAGTCGGACAGCGACAAGGGAGCATTCTATGGCTTGGGGTATGCCCACGCCGCTCTCCGCCTTTTGGAGATGACTCTTCATCGTTTAAGAGGGGAGGGAAGACTAGCCGAGTTTTTTGGTCGTATATATCCGCTAGGCGGACCGCCTGAGAATCGCGTCAATCTATTAGAAATGGATCTTGAAATGCGACGCCTTGGACTTAGATCCAGAATGCAACAGATCTACACCGCTCTACCCGATGAGACCAAGGAGTTTCTTGATGCCTTTGCCGATGGAGTAAATGCTTATGTCTCCGATCAAGCTGGGGCACTTCCGTTTACTTTTGAAGAGTTTTCCATTCCATTTCAGGCGTGGAGTGGTATTGATGTCCTTGTTACATACGCTAGCTACGCTCTGCTTTTTACCGGTGGTTACGGTAGTGAGATAGAATCACTCGAGAAGTTCAATGCCGATGTTCAACGCATCGGTTATGAAGAGGCGCTGGTAAGTTGGCTCAATTCGGCGCAGATACGGGATTGGGAGTCAGCCATAATTCAATCTAACACTCAATCATTAATGTCGCCCCTTGATGGCGGAGTTAATCTTGCCTCGAATTTGCCCGCCCAGCGTAAAGCTAGCCACAACTTTGTGGTAGCGGGAGAGTTTAACTTGACCGGATTTCCGATAATGGTTGGACTCCCAATGGTAGATCTAGGGTGGAGATTTCTAGTGGAGGCAAATATCGAAGGGGCCACATTTAGGGCACATGGAGCTGGTTTTCCAGGAACTATAGGATTTTTGGTCGGGTACTCAGATCACACCAGTTGGGCAGTAACTGCGCTTGGTGCTGATGTAGCCGATCTTTTCGCGCTTGTTCCGGCTGCAGGAAGTAACCCACAGTCTTATATTTTAGATGGCATTGAGACACCGTATTTGACACGAGTCGAAGAGATAAAGGTAAAAGGGGAGGATTCTCAAACTCCTACTATACTGGAAAGTTATTTTGGACCGGTGATCGCAGAAGAGAATGGTATCCCATATGCTGTGCGACACATTGCACTTACAGAACTTAGCGAAGGACGCGTGCATCCAGTCCAAGGGTTAATAGCAATGATGCGATCTGACGATCTGGATCAATTTCATCAAGCCGCCACGGGATTCTATTACCCTTCAGTTCATCTGATTTATGCGAGTAATGAAGGCGCACACGGAAGAATTGGATATATGCCGAATGCCGCTTTGCCGCTGCGAAGCGATGCCGCCCCGCTTAAGGGAGTCCTACCTCAAGACGGCAGTAAAAGATCAAATGATTGGACTGGAATTATTGCTAGGGACCAAATACCGCATCTGCATGATCCGGCATCGGGATTTATTGTGACGGGGAACAATCTACCGACTGATCAGGATATTTATGGATACTCTGCAATCGGCCATAGCGATCGGAGTCTCGAACTCAATAAGAGGATTTCAGACCTTATTGCAGAACATGGGGTGTTAAGTACCGACCAAGTTGTAAACCAAAGGTTTGGCTGTACTTCCGTGCGTGTGGAATATATGCGCGACTTGATGAATTATCTGATTGAAAATTTTCCGAGCGAGATTGAGCTCTCCAATCCAAACATCGCCTCGGCGATTCAGTATTTTAATTTATGGGGTGGGACGCTTTCGGCTAATGAACCGTACTATCCGTTGGTCGCTAAGATTCGTGGAAGGTCAATTACATTCTTTAGAAGTACATCGATGGCTCACGAAGTGTATGGGGGCGGCGAGGGTGGGCTGATCCACTTCCTTCGCAAATTTAAAGAGAATCCATCCAATGTAATTACTCCTGAGTATCGGGCCGAGATAATAAATTGGCTCTTTGATCGAAGCTTGGCGCTTGCATGGGTTGAGACGATCGCTTCGCCAGATGCAGAGCCCCCTGGATACGGTCCGGATCCGGCTCACTGGAGTGATTATATGGATCGTAATTTAGTAATTCGATTTCATAGTGATGGAATTTTTGAAAGTTCATTGATGCGGGAGCATAATATCGTGATCTCCAATCTGGAGTGTCAGGATGCCGGAACAATTCGATCTCAATCCGGAAATTTTTACACGCAGGTCACTTATCTCAATAATATGGATCAGGCTGAGACTTTGTACGCACCAGGTAACGATGAAAACCCGTTTAGTGAGGCGTTTGAAAACCAGATGCAGCGTTTCCAATCGAGTGAAACTAAACTGAGCCCTTTAAGTATCGAGCAAGCACAATCCCTATGCAGCGGTTCAACTTCCGGATCCAGGAGTTGTCGCGCTTTAGAGTTGACGCCGCCAGAGTAGCTCTTTCCACGAGCTCACACGTCTGTTAGCTTAAACGCATGACGCTCGAGGTTATCGCTGCAATTACATTTGGCTTGGTCTTATTGACTTTCGGTGCCGAATATCTCGTGCGTGGAGCTTCTCAAATAGCTGCGGTCTGTGGCGTGTCCTCTTTAGTAATCGGACTTACCATCGTGGCCTTTGGTACGAGCGCTCCAGAGATGGCGGTTAGCGTAAAGTCCGCCATGATTGGACAGTCGGACATTGCGCTTGGAAACGTGGTGGGAAGTAATATTTTTAACGTGCTGGCCATTCTTGGTGCGTGCGCATTAATAGTTCCTCTAAACGTTCACGCCCAGCTAATTCGTTGGGATGTACCGGCGATGATTGGAGTCTCTTTCCTGTCTTGGTGGTTTTGCCTTGATGGAGTGGTTTCAAGAATTGAAGGAGGCGTTCTAATTGCCTTGCTAGTTGGCTACACGGTGCGGTCAATTTTTAGCGGGAGAAAGGAGGGCAACGCTGGAGCGCAAAATTTGGATCCTGATTTCTCATCTGCAGATGCATTGAAGGCCAGTAAATTACCTCTGCAGGTGGCGTTTGTTATTGGTGGTTTAGTTGTACTTGTAATCGGGGCCAGGCTATTTATTTTTGGAGCGGTTGAAGTCGCACGCTCTCTTGGAGTTTCCGAACTGGTAATTGGGTTGACTTTAGTTGCAGCGGGGACTTCACTCCCGGAGGTGGCTACCTCTATTATGGCTTCGATCAAGGGCGAGAGGGATATCGCTATTGGAAACGTGGTGGGAAGCAATATCTTTAATCTGCTTGCTGTTTTGGGGGTGTCAGCGACGGTTACTCCGGTTGGAGTCTCTCCACAGGCGTTGGCTTTTGATATTCCGGTGATGGTTGGGGTTGCGGTGGTGTGTCTGCCGGTGTTTTTGAGTGGGAAAAGGGTCAGCCGGATTGAGGGGGTTTTCTTTCTTCTGGCATATTGCGCCTATACGTTTATTTTGATTCTCGATGCTTCTGGGGGGAAATAGGTAAGAGTCTCAAGTTGGTCCCAAGCCTAGTCTAGCACCATTTTCCACGCAACTTTCCCCAAAATCCCACGAACACTAATTAGAGGAACTATTATGCCAACTACCTGGAAGCCTATACAAAAAGGCCTGACCATTTTTGCACTCTTACTTTGCCTGGGCTGTCAGGAGGAGATACTACACGGCCTCTCCGAACTCGACGCAAATAGGCTATATGCCGCACTCGATCAATCAGGAATAAAAGCCGAAAAGTTTGCCGAAGCGGATGGTAAGTTTGTGCTGGCTGTAGATAGCGACCAAGTAATAAGCGCCCTTCGTGTGATCGATCATAGCCGCATAGTAAAAACCGAAACGACCCGACCCAAATCAAAATCCCCGCTTATAAGCGGACGAGCTGAAGAACGCTTTCAGTTTGAGCGAAACTTAAGCGCCGAACTTGAGCAAACCGTATCTAGTATCCGAGGAGTTTTAGAATCAAGAGTTCATATTAATCTCCCTCCGACTGATGCACTGCTTGGATTGCCAAAATCAAAAGAAGGTGGAAGTGCCAGTGTTTTAATAGTCACTGAAGACGAGTCAGTAGTTGATTCCGTATCGATTGCAAAATTGATTGGAGGCGCTGCAGGAATAAACCCGGAAAGTGTCTCCGTGATGACTACGCATGTCAGCACTCAGATCACCCCACCAAAATTGGAAGGAACAGTTGGTCACAGCCAAACGGATTGGCTAAAACTTCCTGTCTCGGATCGCGGTAAATATTACCTAGTGATTGCGCTGATCCTCGCTTGTTTAGGATCTATTCAATTACAGCGAGTCCTAAGGAAACGATCGATTGCCCAGACGTTGGCCCAGAAGTTTGCGGTCTAGGATAAGTATGAATGAGATCTTCTGGAAGGTATTTCAACTTCGGCTATCGAGATGGCAGGCCGAATTTGCTGCTACCTTTGTAGCGTATGAAGTTGACTTTCCAGCGTCCTTATTTGATCAAGAGAGTGCGCAGGCAATCAGAGAAGGTGTCGTTAGACTAGCGGCGCTGCCACGCGGCTGGAAGGCTCAACTCTCCCGAAACATAATCGAGGAAGCTCAGAAAGTGGAGTGCGGCAATGTTACGCTGTAAGAATCTCTCGGAGTTGAGAATATATATCGCCATGGCCAAGAGTATCAGTCTTGGATGTGAGTTTATAGTTGCAAAACTTTTCGGAACGGAGCTGATCTGCAGCAAAGACAATGTGAATTTCTCCTCGACTCTCATCGCAAATCAGGTATCGATTCGTTGGAGCGATGGGCGGGAGTTTCTGCTTGGCTTTTATCTGCCGCAACTCAATGCACCGCGCAGCGTCGCACAATTTGTAACTTTACCTAGAGCGCTGCAACAGCTTGAGGTTATAAAGAAGCTGAATCTGTGCCAAGACGGGACAAACTATGGAAATGGCGTATTGATTGACCCGACCGCGCTATCTTTCAAACACTCGCATTGGTATCGGCTTTCAGATGGTCGAGAGATGTGGACTGGCTCGCTACTGATCCAAGAGAGTCAGGGCTTGCCGTTCGAACCGCCTCCCGATCGAGGCAGAATTGTAAAGTTTAGCAAGCGTTTTCGGATTCAAGGATTCGGTTTGCTAATTGGAAATTTGGTAGAAGACAATCAGATATTGATTGAGCAACTATACTTAGAGCGAAACAGAGAGCAGATTAAATTGGATTCGACAATAGAACTTGTCGGGGGTAATCTTTTATTTAGATTGAAAGGAGGAGAAGTGAACGCAATTACTGACGGTGAATTAGGTCTACGAGTGCGATTGGATCTTGGTGAGATTGAAATTCCAGTCGAAGATGTGATTGAGCTTGAAGCCGGATCGGTAATAGAGCTCGAGCGGTCTGAAACTCTTGAGGCTACTCTAGTGATCGAAGGCCGAGAAATTGCACAGGCACTATTGGAGCTAACGAACGATAAAGCAAAATTACGAGTAGTAAAAGTGTTAAGCCGCCTGTAGTCTTTCCGTAACGTCACGAAGGAAGGTGAGAGCAGCCTTTGTCCCGGACTCCCGATTTAGGTCCACCGCCAGTCTATGAACTTCTTTCACAACATGGCGGTCAGTTGTTGGCAACTCAATACCGATAGAGCGACCATCAGGAGCAGTAATATCGATGTGATAACCCACTACCGCTCTAGCATCGGGAATGTGACAGGAATATACAGCGGAGGTCTCTATAATATCCTGGTCAGGTCCAGCAACAGAGACTAAACAGTCAACGTATTCGAGTCGGCCTCTCCCCTCAGTGAATCCGCGAAAATCATGATCGCCAGGACGATATTTAACTTGGGTCTCGAACTGGCTCGGTGAATATTTTAGCAACGACGCGTCAAATAGGATTCCCTTTTCTCTTATGCCCCGATTGATCTGGTCAGCTATCTCCGCATCCATGGTTGTGACAGAGATCATATGGAGCACCCTTCCGAAGCGGATTTGGGGTTCAATTAAACCACGCTCGGCGCACACACCTGCTGTATCAATGAATAACCCGATTAACTCCTTCCGCAGTTCCGCTGGGACTTTTAGGTTAGCACTTAAGCCCGCTGCAGCGTTAAACAATTTATCTACTTGCGGAGAAGGATGCTGAGCCACTAAGCGCGTAAAAATTTCCTCGGCCTCAACCCGCTCACGCAGGGTTTGTGTTGCATTAAGCGCATGGGAAGGATGGGATAAATCGATCTCATCTAGAACTCGCTGAAAGAAGCCAGTTGTAGACAAACTGACGCTAGGCTGATCCGAATGCCGATCATCGCTGGGCGAGCCATTACTAGGAGAGTAGCAGATCATAAAAAAATACTCTTAGCTAACCTAAGCTGTGTAAAAGAATTCTAATGCGCTGGTAACTATTCTGAATTTTGTTCGGCGGTTTACTCCTAAATTGTCGAGATGGGAAGGGGGGTACTAGTCGATTATAGCTCAGATAGTCAAGATTTAAATAGTGATTACTGGCTGTTAGAGTCCAAAATTAATTTTTGATAAATTTTATGGCCGTGTACGGAAAATGATTCAAAATATCCGGTATACCACTGTACGAGAGAGGCTCCGGACTGGAGCGATTCTTTAACATCGTTCCAATTTTCTACTCCACCTGTACGGATAATGTGAAATTCATGTTTGGGAGAAGTCCTTGCCACAATCTTCGAACTCTCCTTTACAAGTCGGAGTGAATGCTCACGAAGCGGTCTACCACTAACGCCTCCACCAAACGTTGAGCTAAAGTATTCGAAAAGTTTTTGCTCCGATTTTTCGACAGAGTCTTTTAAATTTAAATAATTTGTCGAGGTGTTTCCGAAGTTAACTCCGTCAAACTTAAGCTCAATAAGTTTAGCGA
>CAZJXY010000086.1:0-11125 GCA_964549925.1 uncultured Bdellovibrionales bacterium
ATATCTTCAGCCCCCAGCCGCAGTCGATAAGTTAGATGATCTCACAAGTCCACTGTTATTCTTCGTGCTGATTAACTTGATCATTGTAGTAACCATCGTAATGGCTCTGCTTATCGGCCGAAACGTGGTTAAGTTAGTGTTTGATCGACGGCGTCGAATTCTAGGATCAAAACTGAGGATGCGTTTAGTGCTCGCGTTCGTCGGTTTTACCTTAATCCCGATCGTTTCGCTGTTCGTCGTGGCCAGCGGTTTAATTACCGACGCAATGGGAGGGTGGTTTGGAAAAAGGATCAGTGACACGGTCGAAGGTGCGGTTGAAGTGGCGCGAGAACATTATTTGGCCTCAGAGCGAGAGGTTCAGCATTTTAGTGAGGTGTTAACTGAAGGACTTGAAGATAAACCTTTAGAGAGTAAAGCCCTCAAGGAATACCTAGAGAGAAAAATCGCTGAATACGCGCTGACTAGCATTAGCGTTATCAAGCAAGACCGTTCCGTGATTGAGCAAGCTGGTAACATAACCACTACGCTTGAGAGCATGCGTGAACCTGAATTTAGTGCGGATGCGGTTAATAAAGCCTTCTTTGGTAAACCGGTAACTCTGCACGAGGAGCAAGGCGGTAGTGAGTTCATCCGAGTATATTCGTTGCTTCATTTTACCGATCAACCGGCGGTTTTGGTTGTGTCGCAACGTATGGCGCCGGAAGTCTCTGCTGCGTTAGGGACGGTCGTAGCCTCTTTTGATGAGTATCAGCAGCTTGAATTCAATAAGCAGCCGCTTAGATCAAGCTACATACTGATGCTAACGATGTTCACAGTCTTGGTGCTCTTCTCGGCGGTTTGGTTCGGATTCTATCTGGCTCGTGAGCTGACCGAGCCGATTCAGCGCCTGGCCGCAGGTACCACAGCCGTTGCGGCAGGTAATTATGATTTTCATATTAATCCCGTCGGCGACGATGAGATCGCTTTTTTGGTGCGATCTTTCAACAAAATGACCTCGGAACTAAAACAGTCCCGTTTTGAGTTGGAGCGTCGTGGTAAGTACATCGAAACAATATTATCCAATCTTGCAGTGGCAGTCGTTTCGGTTGATACGAACGGTCGAATTAATTTAATAAATCCTTCCGCCATGAAATTGTTTGCTATTTCATCCACAGATTTAGTAGAGGGAAAGGGATTAGACGTATTGCTGCAGGGAGATGCTTTGTTGGTAGTTCAAGAGATGCTACGTAACGTTGGCTCCAAAGGTGTCGCCGTAACACCAGCTGAGCGACAAATTAATGTAAGCTCAGCGGGACGCGAGTTGCAGCTTGTTTGTACCGTCGGCTCATTTTTGGGGCCGGCTTCTGAGGCTTTGGGCAGTGTTATCGTCTTTGACGATATTACCGAGTTATCGAAGGCACAAGCTATGGCCGCCTGGCGTGAGGTTGCTCGAAGAATAGCGCACGAAATTAAAAACCCTCTGACTCCAATTCAACTTGCGGCTCAACGACTTCAAAAGATTTTATCGTCGAGCGAGCTTAGCGGTCCAGTCTCCGAATCGACCGACACGATCGTTCAGAATGTGGATTCTATTAAGCGCTTAGCAAATGAGTTCTCGAATTTTGCACGAATGCCAACAGCTGAGTTACGACTTCACGATATCAACCAATTAATTGCTGAAGTAGTAACTGAGTACTCAAAATCAAGCGAGGTAATGATCCAATTTATCGCCGATCAGAATATCCCACGAGTACTTATTGATCGAGAACAGCTTCGTCGTGTTTTGATAAATATCCTTGAGAACGCCCTCGATGCACTACTTAGGGCAGACTCTGGTCGTGCCGAACCTGCAAGAGTCATTATTAAGACGGAATTCGATCAGAACTCCGGACGATACTCGATTGAGTTGGCAGACAATGGTCCAGGTATTCCAAATAGCGATAAGCCCAGGGTATTTGAGCCTTATTACACGACTAAGAAGGGAGGAACTGGTCTTGGGCTGACAATTGTTAATACTATCGTCTCGGATCACCAGGGAAATATTCGAGTATACGATAATCCACCTCGCGGTACCCGTTTCGTAATCCAACTTCCGCTTGCTCCGGTACAACAGACTCCGCGCAGATTTGGGGTGACATAGTCTCCGAGATTTGATAAACCCCAATTCAAATGATTCCAACCAGAACCTTAAATCGCTTCATTCTTGCTTCGGAACGAAGTCACCCGGACGCTACCGGTGAGTTGAGCGATCTGTTGGCCACTATCGCCCTTGGCGTAAAGTTAATTAGCAATTTAGTGGCCACGGCAGGCATCAAAGGGCTGTACGGCTATAGCGGAGCGCAGAATATTCACGGTGAAAAGACACAAAAGTTAGATCTCGAGGCTAATCAAATTTTGATTGAGCTTCTGGCATCCTCGGGAGACTTCGGATTGATGTTGTCTGAAGAGAACGACGATGTCGTTCCTACGTCTACCCTGGATAATGCAAGATATGTGGTGGCTTTTGATCCGCTTGATGGTTCGAGTAACCTCGGGGTGAATATTTCGGTAGGTACAATCTTTACGATTTTTAAGAGAGCCACATCAGTTGGGCCAGCAAGCGAGAAAGATTTCTACCAGGCTGGGAAGAAAGCGGTTGCGGCGGGATATGCTATGTACGGTAGTTCGACCGTGTTTGTTTACTCATGCGGCCGAGGCGTACATGAATTTACATTAGATCCTGATATCGGTGAGTTCTTGTTAACCAATGAGGATTTGAAAATTCCGCGAACAGGAAAGACCTTCAGTATAAACGAAGGCAATACACTGCGCTGGGAGAAGAAGGTCAAGACTTTTGTCGATAAGGTTAAGGGTGATGCTAAAGAGATCGGCGCACCATACAGCGCACGATATATCGGCTCATTGGTTGCCGATTTTCATCGGACTTTGCATCAGGGTGGAATTTTTCTCTACCCCGGAGACTCAAAGAATCCGCGTGGGAAGCTCAGATTACTCTATGAATGTATTCCAATTGCATATGTTGCTGAGCAGGCTGGGGGTAGAGCAACAGATGGGAACCGACCCGTATTAGATATTGTTCCGACCGATATTCACGAGCGCTGCCCGCTGATCGTAGGCAGTTCGGAAGAGCTGGTGCTATTTGAATCTTTGTAGGCTCTATCTTATTGAAATAGCTTACCTTTTCTGTTGTGCCTAATTGGCACAGCCGTTCACGATCACGCAATAACAGTTAAGGGCGGAGAAATCGAGGCGGGAAACAAAAAATAATACGGGATCAAACCTAGATCCTTAAACAAACAGAGAAGGACACGGTTTAAACTTGGCAAATGCATCTATAAAGCTTGGGACTCCGCTTCGACAGAGAGGCTTTGGAGAGGCTGAGCATAATCCTCTCGACCAAACCGTTTCAAATCCTGATCATGTCAGCACAATTACAGCCAGATTAGATTTAGTTGAAGATCCAGAGGGGCTTAAGGCTGAGCTTACGGCAGAGGACGCCGTAAGGATGATTGAGAATGTCGTGAAGCAACGTGCAAAGTTGGAACATCCAGGTCAAGACGACTTGAATGTGCTGCGGGTACTCAGAGACGCAGAGCTAGTTAACATACAAGATGGAACAGCTCTCCAGACATTCAAGCCGCAACCAAAAGAGGAGGCACACTCCTCGTTTAGACCCTCTAGCGAATACAAAGCAGCTTTGCGCCTGCAGAATCAACTACTAAGTGACTCCGGGGGGATATTCTCTCGATTAAGCGGATCTTTAAGTGCCGGTATGCATGCGTTAAAATCCATGGATATCTCAGAAGATCAGCACCCCGGATTATTCGGGAGAGTCAAGGGTAAGATACAGGCTTTCTGCTCTGAGTTTATTCGGACTTTCAGGATCGGTGGCGAAATAAGTGAAATCACCGATCCAAAAGCTCGCTCTGAGGCCACGAACGCAAGAATAAAAAAAATCAAGGAACTCGAGCAATTTCTTCAAAAGGAAGAGTCAAGCGTCCCCGCTGGTAGACAAATTACGAATGATCGAATTCAAAAGAAGATCGAAGAGCTTACAGCACAGAACCAACGTTTAGCTGGGGCCCAGTTCTATTTTCTTTCAAATCTAGAGCGACGGTTTGAAAGTATTCTTAGAACGGTCACTTTTAGCCAATCCGTCCAACATTATGAAGATAACCGGATGGCTCTTACCAGAAGCATGATTAGGGAACTTGAACATAGCCGGGCAAATATTCATTCTTATTATGAAGAACATGGCCGCATGAGCGAGGGTTATCGCCGCTCTCAACAAATCGGAAATCTTGGGGTGAGTTGCAGTGAGGTTGCAAAGCTCTCTACTCGGATTTTTAAACTCGAACTAGCTTGTGACAAGGAGAAAGATGAGAAAGCGAAGCACGAGGATAAGTTAAAGTTTTTTGGCCGGAGTGGGGAACCCCCAGGGTTGTTCGAAATCGCTAGTAAATTCAACACTGACTTTTCATCTAGGAGTGTGATTTTAGAAGCGCGAATTAGAGGGATGGTTGATTCTCGTGGTGGCTCCTCTCGTCCGCTGCGGGGAGAAGTTTTGGCTGCCTCCAATACTGCTCGACTTTCTGCTGAGGAGGCCGGACGAGCTGATCTGGATTTTGATGCAATAAGACAAACATTGAAGAAAAATAATTTCTTTGATGAGGAAGCTAACGCGATAATAGCCTCGCAGATTCTGACCATGCGTGTGATTGATCCCGACGATGTCTTGCGTGTTCATGCAAAGCTGGGTGGACACAAGGCAGACTATCGCATCTTGGCTTTGGCGACCCAGATTGCTGCGATTCCGTTTGATTCGGTGAGCGAGAAAATTAACTACTTCAGTCAGGTAAAAAGAGAAGTTTCCGGGAGAGTAGGAGGAATTTCTGATCTGCTGGTGGCGTCGATCGCAAAATTTTCTCAGGTTAAGGAACGGCCTGGTAATGTGGCCATGGCGACTTTATATAATCCACAGCATCTCGCTGCGGAGTATCAACGAGTGTATTCAAAACTTCAGTCAAAGCTCGGAGGGTCTGGCCTGGACTTACAGCGAGCAGCGGCGCTGCTTCTTCCAGAAGTATTGAATCTGGAGTCCCCCGATGCAAAAAGTCCTGCCGAGCTTGAAGAATTGCGAGATGAAAAGGCTGAACAGTTATCCAGTCTCAGCGCTCGTGCATACGACCGGCTTATTTCGAAGGATTACGGATGGAAGCATAGTTCCAAGAATTATGATGCGGCAGCGATAATCGCGATGCGCGCATCAGTTGCAAGGGATCCCGAGCGGGATATTGAGCGGGATATTGAGCGGCATGTTTTTACGGTGACTGAGTATAGCAAGCGGCTTGGTGCAAGAGGAACGGAAAATGCAACAAATTTTGCGCTAAAGTATGCCTATCCTATTACTGCTAGTGCTGCGCAGCTTCTTGATCTTGAGATGGTAGAAGTGGAGTCGCGCCGTCGTAATATTCCACCGCCCGAGGATCCGCAATTGGCGCGGCAACGAGCATTAATGTCGCGATCAATGAGACGACAAGATTACCAGTTTAAGTTCATAAACTGGGCAGAGAAAAACTTCCGTGACTATGCTGACGTTTACGGTAGAACGAACGACAAAGATTTACTCGGAGATGGAGCAGACGCGTTCTTTATACAAAACGTTCAGGACGAAATTACGTCCCAGCAGCGCCAACCCAGAAGATCGTAGTTTTTATTGCAATAGTGATTTTGGAATAGAACGCATTGCTCTGATTCCTTCTTTGGTAATGCGCCACCTGTTGGAAGTAAAATCTCCCTCTGGAAAGGGCGCCACTAGTTTCTGCCCTTCCAAAATGAGCAGGTATCGCTGGACCTCTTTTTCATCGCGTAGTCCGGTAAGCTCGGCAATCTCGGCTATTTCATATTGCTTTGCTTCAGTAATTCCTTCCTTAGAGAGAATTTTAAGAACCTGAATTTGATTTCGATGAGAGTCGCTAATTGTTCTCGCGTTCTTTTCGTTACTACCGTCTGCTCTTGACATATCTCCTCTTAATCCAAATATAGCCCACGACCCGCGATGTCCTATTAGTCCGAATACTGTAAGTGCTGCGAACACCAAACCAGTTCTAAAGATCAACGCCGCACAGAGTAGCACGCAGCGCCAAATCCCGATCGACCATGGCGCTAAGTACCTAATTATTCAGTGAAAACCGGATCGACGCCCAATTTTACCCCAAGACATTAAGCTAAGCAAACGATCTCAAAAACACCGGTTTGTTTGTCACAAAGCGCGTTAAATCAACCCCCTAGCTGTTGCTCAACTAGTTTGGTGTATTCATCCTCAAGGTCGAGGTGTTGAGCTTTGAGACCCTCTAGACGCTCATTTACGGACTGATATTCACTAATTAGATCGCGCAACCTGGAGCCAGCCGAAGTCAGCGCGTTTGATAAAGCCTGTAAGATTTCTTTTTGGCCCTCCGTCGCTGTTACCTCGTCCATCAGCTGATCTAATTCCTTCATTGATGTAGCGAGCTCACGCTCTAGTGTAACTGATTCGTCATTCATTGAGTCGAATTTACCGGCAAGTTCATCTAGTTTCGACTGCTCCTCTTCCTTCGCTGTCTTTAATTCTTGTTGTTTGGCTTCTTTTTCATCAACATTTTTCTGAGCGACCTCAAGTTTAGACTCAATTTCTTTTAAGGTGTTCTTGGCATTCTCAAGCTCTGTCTTTGCTGCGACTTGCTGACCGATGATGGAATCAAGCTGAGCTCGCGAAACGTAATCCTCACTATACCCGGCGAGTAGCTCAAGCTCTGAATCTGTCTGGTTTATGGTTTGCTCAATGCCAGCCTTCTCATCACCGATCGAACGTGCGACTTGGCGCCGTAAAACAAACATAGCGGCTATGGTTGCGCCGGCTGAGATAACACCAAGAATTATGGCTAAAACAAAATACATAACTAACTAGTATCATTATTGCGTTATCGTCCTCTTTAGCAAGGGGGATATGGGGGTTTAACGACTTGCAAGCACCTGATATCCCTGATCAAATTACCATAAGTGAGAGACACACCCAAACTCATGCAGCATCCGTGCGTTGAGCTCGGTTTTGGGCACAGATCCTGCAACCTCTAAGTTGGTAAGCCAGTAGGGGTGCTTTGCCTTAGGTTTAGGCATGACTGGCATTGTAAGCAGTTGTAACAAAAGAACTTATTTTATAGTGACTTTAGCACTATTAGTGCTTTGTTGCGCACTGTCGGCTGCTGCCCTACCTAATAACCCAATAGTCTTTGTCACTAGCCCGCCGGCACGGAACACTTTTAGCGGCCTCCTGGCCATGATTGGAAACCACAGAGGTAATCCAGGGGACGCGACTCGCGGAGGAGACCTCTGGATTCGCTACCCAGACGGTAGCCTAAAGAATCTTACCCTTGCAGCGGGCTATGGCATCCCGAACAGTAGCGACTCAAATATGATCGCAGTGCGAGATCCCAGTCCGTCGTGGGATGGAAGCAAGGTCATTTTTAGTATGGTCGTGGGAGTTCCCAATAGTTCAAATGGATATGTCACGTATTGGCAGATGTATGAAGTGAGCGGACTCGGCCCAACTGATACCCCTACAATTACTCGGGTGCCAAACCAGCCGTCAACTTTCAACAACGTCATGCCAGTCTATGATAGTAGTAATCGAATCATCTTCGTCTCGGATCGACCGCCGCATGGAAACACAGCGTTATATCCGCGTTTCGATGAGTACGAGGATCCAGCTGGGCATGCTAATACTGGAATTTGGCGCTTAAATCCGGCTAATGGAGTGTTGGTTCAACTAGATAACTCACCCTCCGGAGACTTTGACCCCTCGATTGATAGTTCCGGCAGGATAATATTTTCACGTTGGGATCATTTGCAAAGAGATTTTCGGAAATTCGAGAGTGCTTATTCAATTTTTAGGTATTCGGATGAGAGTGTCTCTGCTCAGGTGATCAACGACGAGACCGAAGTGTTTCCAGAACCAGCCGTAAGCACCGATCCTGATCTACCTCCAAATGTAAACTACCACCGCTTTAATGTATTTATGCCGTGGCAGATGAATCAAGACGGCACTGAGCTTGAAACCTTAAATCACATCGGCCGACACGAAATTGGGGACGAATTTAATAGCTCCTTTAGTAATGACTCAAACCTGTACTATTTTTACACGCCTGGGCAGATTCCGGGTTCAAATCCCAACCGCGTCTTAAATGTTTCGCATATATCCGAGGATCCTTCTACGCCCGGGCTCTTTTTCGCGGTGAACGCCAATGAATTTGATGTTCACTCGGCTGGCCAGATTTTCACTATTCAGGGGCCGCCTAACCTCTCGCCTGACCAAATGCAAGTTCGCTATATCACGCACTGGGAAACTGCAAATCCCACAAGCACTCCGAGTGTGAACCATTCCGGATTATATCGAGACCCTGTAAAGTTGAGCGATGGTACACTGATCGCCGCGCACACATTCAATACACAGGAAGAAGCAACTTCAGGCTCATCACGTTTTATTTTCCGATTGCGCACGCTGGTGCAAAGTGGTCAGTATTGGGTAAGCGCAACTGAGCTTACACCTGGAATTACAAAGAATATCACCTCCAGCACGGGAACGTTTCCGGCCTATTCCGGAACATTGCGTGAGCACCATCCGGTCGAGCTAAGGGCAAGAATAATTCCACAACCCCCCTCGACCGTACTGCCGGCTCCGGAACAGTCAATTTTTAATGCCGCAAGTGTTGACGTATCTGAATTTCAAAGATTTCTCTTCCAGAACAACTTGGCCCTGCTGGTCAGTCGGAATGTAACTTCCCGAGATGACGGGGATCGACAGCAACCGTTTAATTTAAGGGTTCCCGGTGGTGTGCAGTCTATCGGAGCTGGTGGAACGATTTATGATGTATCCGATCTCCAGTTCGTTCAAGGCGATTTCGTCGGTGGCGTGAGCTCATCTGGAGGGACGATTTACACCGGCCGTCGAGTACACCCGCAATTTATGCACGAGTCGCTGCCCGAGCAGATTAACCAGCGTAGTTTAGGTGCGCCGCCAGGCAGCGTGGAAGTTGCCGCCGATGGCTCAACCGCCGCATTAGTTCCGGCACGTCGGCCATTGAGCTGGCAGTTGACTGCGCCCTCCGGGAGTGCAGTGGTACGGGAGAGGTACTGGCTTACTTTTCAGCCGGGTGAAGTTAGGGTGTGCGCTTCGTGTCACGGGGTAAACACTCTCGACCAGGTTGGACGTACTCCACCGACAAACCCCCCGCAAGCCCTATTGAATTTACTCAATTCATGGAAAGATTGGCAGTCCAATGGTGGAGGCGGAACTCCGACCCCGACCCCGACATCAAGCCCAACTCCAACTCCGCCGCCGGGTGAAGACGCTACTCCGACTCCGCCTCCATCCGATCAAGACGAAGTTGAGAGCGCTCTTAGTCTGATTGATCAATTGCGTGAACAGCTAAAATTTGCGCGGAAGAATCTTGAGCTTTTGGGTTCCGACCAACAAATCAAACGGCGTAAAATCATACGGGCTCGGAAGAAAATGGTTGGGTTGTCTAGAGATTTGGTTGAACTAATTAATATTGAAGAACTTGGTAGTGCTATTTATCCAAATCTAACAGCAGTCAACGCCGTAAATTTGAATAATCAAATTAGGTTTGCACGTCGCGAATCCACGTCCAAAAATTGGAGGCGCGTAAAGCGGGCAATCGAGCTTCTGGTGTCATAGTTTTTATCGTGGCTCACCGGAAATTTTTGGATACCGAACATCGCCTGAGACTTTCAAAGAAAATTTTCGAGTCTGGGAGGTAAATTTCGGTGATAGGAGTAAAAGGTATGAGCCAAGATGCTCCGATCCGGAGTCGGTCAATGAACCTTGAATATCCAAATCTAAGTCAACCTTTCGTGGTTTCGTACCCATTCGTACCGTTCCGTGGCCGCTAATATCGCCGAGCTGCGAATGAAATATGAAGTTCCTAATTTCGACCGTATCGGCGCTGAATACCGCTTCGATATTTACCTTCCCTGCGTTAATCGGAGGAATAGGAACAGGAAAGGGGAAATTTAGAGCGCTCAGATTAAGCACGCTCTTTTCAGGCTTTTCGATCGGGTCGAGAGAGATTGATAATTCACCCGTAGACGGTAGCGCTCCCGCAATTGGAGCAAAACGTAGAGCACTCGCTGACCCATTCAAATCCGCCGAGATACCAAAGGATTGCACCCACGGATGTTCACCCAACTTTACACCCCGTATAAGCACAGTATCTAGTTTTGGAGCTTGATTGCTGAGTTCTCCAATCACGGCATGGATTTCTCCATCATACAACTTAGAGTTCAGGTAAAGTTGCGGAGAAAATCTTATCAACGAGAGCCAACTTAAAGTCAGATTTGATTTCTCCAAGCTTAATGGAAGTAATGCTCTTGGGAAAAATAGCGCAATTCTTTCAGCCGAAAAGGATCTTAGAGTCAGGCTTGGTTGGGCAATGTCAGCGATTATTCCATTTGCCTGTGCGCTTGAGCTAATCAGCGCAGCGACTTTTGGAGCATAGCGATCCGTGCCTAGGGAAACTAAAGCAAGCAATAGTACTAGTACACCACCAGCGGCGAAGAGAATCGGACGTTTAAGTCGCATTAGTGACGCTACTTACCCCCACAGTAACAGTTAGTTTCTCGTTTCTTCGACTTTTTTGGATCTCTAGTTTTGTTATCAATAGTGGTTCGCCGCCACTGGGCTTAGTTGCGCCAGCTTGGATCTCCTCTAGAAATTTCACGATGTCTTGAACGTTTGTCGTATCAAACTTCACTGAAAACGGATACTGCACATAGCTGCTTCCAAGGCTTAGTTTTGCTCCTGGGTTTATGCTGAACCGATCACGAGAGATCCGGACTTGGCTAATTAGTAAGTTTTCTAGATAGGATTGCACACCCTCGGCTTGGCCCGATTTTTTAAATTTCTTCTCCGCTACTTGAAGTCTTTGCTTTAGTTCCGCGTAACGCTTCAAGATAATCGCAGCAGACTCTAGATCTGTCTCCAACTTTGCGATTTGAGTCTTCTGCCTTGCAAACGACGCAGCGATTGGCTCATAGATCAAATAGACGGCAGAACATACTAAAAAAATCCCACACGCCCACACAGCAA
>CAZJXY010000087.1:0-11116 GCA_964549925.1 uncultured Bdellovibrionales bacterium
AAATACTCCTTTAGGCGCACTGGGAAATTGACTTCCTCCTGTAATTTCTCCCAATCTGCGATTGCATTCCGGTATCCGTAATAGTGCTCCTTAAATCCGAGCTGATCCTTTGTGGTATAGGCGAAATGTTGAAAAACCAAACCTCGAGATTCTGTCTCTGCGTGAGTGAAGGGCTTTAGTTGGGCAAGATTTACCCACTTGCCATCAGTTGTTTTAGCGCAGAGCTGCGGCGGTTCATGGGCAGCCCAGCGACACCCGGGGACATAGCGCCAAGCCCGAAGCCACTCATACCCGGTATTATTTCCGTAAGTGTTGATCGAGGTTGTTAAAAGATCTGGCCCCACGAAATATCGCGCATAGAAATAAGCTGCATATCGCTCTGGATTCTCCTTGAACATCTTATGCATCGATTCAATCTGCTCTGTGGTCCAAAGTTCGTCTGAATCTACTTGAATTAATAGTGCTTGGGAGGTGATTTTTGAAAGAGGCGCGCTTACCATCTCAAGTTTGCCGTCCCAGAATTTTCCAGCGGGTTTCCGATAGACGTGTACTTGCCCTGGAAAATCGCGGGTGAGTTGATCGAGATAAGCTGAGGTCCCATCTTTGCTCAAGCCTTGATTGTGCAGCTCCGAAGTGATTTTCCCCCCGTTTTGAACGCTCCAGGCGGTGTCATGTTTAAGTTCCGCTACACCTTCAATTATGTGCCATTCCCACGGCAAGTTAAGCCGCTTAAAGGCATCGATATGATAACGGATGAAGGGTTCTCCATTTAAGACAATGGTAAAAAAATGAATCGGTAAGGTTTCTGCCGGCTTATCCTCCGTCGCCTCTTTGCGTCGGAAAACAGCAAAACCGTTTCTCAGCGACCAATTTTCATGTATGAGAGCGTAGCTTGGGTCATTTCGCAGCCGTTCGTAGGGCTTTAGGCATTTAATGTCATTGATGTCATCGAGAAGGATTATCTTTGAGCCGTAGACTGCATCCAGTTCTGCCATCCCGGTAAATGCGGAGCCATCGATGAGCACTAGATCAAAGGCAGTGAGATTATGCTCGCGCTTTATAATTTCAATTCCGTTTTGCGGCGAGTTTGCTGTATTGACGTATTCTATATCTTGTTTTAACCAACCTAGAATTTTTTCAAGCGGGTAGGTATTTAGATTTGTAGCAGTACTGGTATAAAACTCACGTACCTCAGCTTCCGACATGAATGTAGAGATTGGGACCGAAGAGGCATTATATGGCTTGACGAAGGAATATGACTTGTAGCGTTCTTTAAGTTCGGTGAAGCGGGCTTTGGAGACTTCGAGACAATATAACGAGGGCTTCTCCGGATTGTCTTTAAGCCCCAATACGAATGCTTCCGTACTTCCTCCGCCAGCGGATGAACCGATTTCTAATACATGTTTGACCTTTTCTTCTCTTGCAAGGCGTTGGATGTAAAAATAGAACTCGTCGCCTTTTATCTCTGGAGGGATTATTTCATTTAGCTGCGACACACTCTTTTCCTAGCATTAAATCATTGAATTGGAAGGGCACCAAAATCCTGAGGTAATGCAATTCCAGCTCTAATGTAGTCTTGGTACGTTCGGCGCGGCTCAGGATTGGGCTGCCCCATGATTATATGCCAAATATATTCAAAAACCCGCGCGGAGACGCTGCAATCAAGTGGCGTGTTGATCAACCAGTGTAAGCACTTTTGATAGAATTCAGGTGGACGGAGCCAAATTCGTTCACGCTTTACAAAAAACTGAGCGCAAGGGTGAAAGCAGAGTTCCGCAGGTAGCGGACCTAGATATTGTGAAGCGAATTCCTTCCAAAAATCAACCACCCAACCGTACTCCGTTGGAAAATTGGTGTGGGCGTTCATCACGTTATACCAGTCGTCACGATTAACGTTCATGTAACCAAAAGCACCCCAGCGATAATTATTAATGATGTAATCAGTGGGGAGATCTTGGTGATAACTTCTTCGGTGCGCGTGAAAAAATCCGACCTCGCTTGGAAGTTCGTAGTAATATTGTGTGATAAAGTGTAGATAACAAAAGGCTTCCCGACCTTTGTTGTGTGGAATTAAGTTAGGATGATGTGCCAATGTTCTGGTGTAGAGAAGATAAGGCACAGAGATATTAGAGACCCAGGAGAGGTCTTCATTGTAGTGAGCGAGCACAATTAATTTATCTAAATTAGAGACGATCACCCTTGCCCCCATTTTTTTCAGTTTGAATTTCAACGGGTGCCTGAGGTGTCGTTACCTCCTCGAGCGCTTGGGCAGCCTGATCGATCGTAACATGGATCGAGCTTTCATAGCGTTGCGCTATAATTCGATTAGCTAACATCAGTGCGCGCCCGATCGCCTGGTCCATGTCGAAATATCGGTACTCTCCAAGCCTCCCGCAGATTAGGGTGTTATCGAGCTTTTCGGCTAGCTGCCGGTACTCCTGGTACAGAGCCTGATTCTTCGAGTCAGGGAATGGGTACTCGAATTGGTCCGGCTCGCTTGGTGTGAAGGTTGTCTCGGTAGTTAGGACTGTTCCCTGGATTCGATCCTTCATTTCTGAAGGAAGCATATGTTTCCATTCTAGAGTGCGGATATGCGCGCCAAGCGTCGGATCGGGATTGTTGACCTGACCACAGGGCAGGGAGTAGTTCACATCGGAAAGATATACACTCTCTCGTTTTTGACCTCGATAAGCGAGACGGCCGAGTTTGTAGCTAAAGAATTGGTCGATTGGTCCGGTGAAGATCAGCAGACGCTTGGCTGCAAATTGATCTTTGAACTTGAGATAATCACAATTCAATATAGCAGGGATCCCTTCTACGATTTTGCTGGTCCAAGCAGCGTATCCGTCCGTAGGAATGCCTTGGTAGCGTGAAAGCTTAAGTCTCGGCTCATCATCTAAACGGACGTCGAATCGGCCGGCCAAAGAAGCTGATAGTGTATGCGCTGGAACGCCCCACTGCTTCTCGCTGTAGCCTTTTACGAATTTCTCATAAATCTCTTTTGGCATCATCGAGAGTGAGGCCTCTTCAAAGTTGCTAGGAATTCCCTCAAATGAAGGCTTCCAATCTTTACCGATCGAGTTATTGATATAACTTGCCGCGATTGGCCAATTTTCATATTTGCCGTTAACTAAGCTTTTGATCACCGCTTCAAACGGATAAAACGATGCAAAGCGGTTGACAAAATCCCAGATCTTCTCTGAGCCGGTTCTAAAGTAATGCGGTCCGTAAGTGTGAACTCGAATCCCGCTGGGATGATGGTGATCATGGACATTTCCGCCAAGGTGGCTTCGGCGCTCGAGAATTAATACCGAACACCCGGCATCGTGGAGCGTACGCGCGATCACAGCTCCAGTTAGGCCTGAGCCGACCACTAGATAGTCAAAGTCCCTTAACATATCGAATTTAGATGCCCCCAACGTATGCGGGGTCGCTCAAGAATCGCTGCAAACTTGCGATATAAGATGCTGAAATTGTTACCTAATTAAGCGAAAGTAGCTGATCGATACTGGCTAGAACAAAGTCAGCCTCATTCAAGTCCTCTGCAGCTAAAGTTGAAGCAATGGCGACGCAGGCCATCTTTGCGCTCTTGGCAGACCTTATTCCCAGCGGTGCGTTCTCAATGACCAAGCATTGATCAGGCTTAAGACCGAGCTGCTCTGCAGCTTTGAGATATGGATCGGGATGGGGTTTTCCCAACTTACAGTCCTCTCCAGCTATTACCACATCAAACGTTCGCAAAAATGTCTCGCTCTCCTTATTAAACAGGCGCCTCCTGCTTCCTCCCGAGACGACAGCGATTTGGAGTCCCCTAGATTTTAACTGTTGAACAACTTCCTGCACCTTAGGATACAATTTAAACTTGGCATCAGCAGCGTGAAACTCGTGCTTCATCGCGATTAACTTCTCGACACAGTCAAGATTTGCACCGATTGATTCGAGCAGAGAGCGAATAATCTCAGGAGAGCGGTTGCCCTCCAAGAGTAGATATTTGTGCTCATCGAACGGGATATTCATCGCAGCAAAAGCCTTGCGCCATGCTGCCACGTTGTCTCCGTGGCTATCGGCGAGTACACCATCGAAGTCAAACAGTACGGCTTTATACTTTTGGATCATCTCAACCTAGTAGTAATGTTGGAGGAAGCGCGTACCGAAAAATTTCCAAGTTGCAATCTGCCAATCCCCAAATAGATGAGTTAGGACGAAAAGCGTTGTTCGTAATCATCGGATTCGACTTTCTGGTTTGTACTCTTCCGCTCTCTTCCTTTCCATCGCTGCCCTTGTAGTGCTCAAGATGGTAGATCATCATTCCTAGCTTCTCGGTTAAGTCGACGTACGGGTAACGGCTTGTTACGCGCATGCCTAGGTCTATCTCCATCCAACCCCAGTGGATAAGCCTCTCGTCGTATCCAGAAGTTTCGTTCCATAAGTCGCGATGCAACATCATCATTCCTGTCGCGCAGTACGGAATCTCTGGATGAAAATCCATGGTCATTTCTTGGTGGTGGATAGCTGCATAGTCTAGTAACACCTGCGGGTCAGGAGAATTTGCAGCGACTTTCCACGGGATATGTTTGCGCTTTGAAAATATCAGAGCCTTCTTTGGATCCGGAAGCTCTGGTCTATACCCCTTTAAGTACGAAAATAGTTCGGACAGAAATTGTGTGGTAAAGAGAACGTCTGAATCGGTTTGCATTACATACTCACCGCGCGAACGCCTGATTGCGCTATTTTGTGCCAGTACTATCGGAAACTCGGCGTCTAGTTGCCGTTCCACCGCGATCTTTGGAGGGATAATCACGTAACGAACAATAGTCCGCGCGATTGGAGAGAGGTTTAGAACTTGACAGAGCGGAACGGTGCTTCCCCAGTCAGAGATTAGAATCTCAACTTGTTCTAATAACCCAAGTGTTTGGAGGCTGTGAGCAAAGACATTTAAAGTAGTTTCGATTCGATAGTTGAAATTCCCCATAAACCCATCGTTTTTTGCGGGAATGATCACTGACAGGAATGGAGTCCGTTCGACCCCAGCATGTTCAAAGGGCAAATTGGGGATCATCTTACTTCCTCGATCTCTTTCCTAGCTTGTTCAAGAGACTCGGGTAATCCGATGTCGATGAACTTGACATCGGCTTTGCGATAGCCAACAAAATTTCTTCCAATTAACCTTGGAAATAGTTCACGCTCAAGTGAAGTATTTGTTCCAGACGGAAGCTCAGCTACGATGCCCTTTTTAAGAAGATACACTCCAGCATTAACAAATCCAGGACCGTTGGATTGAGTTTTCTCCTCGAATCTGACGATTCTGTCGGATTCATCGCATTCGACTTTCCCGAAGCGCTGAGTATCGGGAACGTTAGCAAGCAAAATACTGGCCTCGGATCGTCTCTCTCTGGCGTCTAAAACAAACGACTCGAGATCAGCTTGGGCAAATGAATCTCCATTCATCACCAAGAATTCATCCGACCTAATTAAATCTAGCGCTTTTCTGAGCGCCCCACCGGTCCCTAGTGGCGACTGCTCGATCGAGTAAATTATCTTTACCCCTTCGAAATGATCACCAAAAAATTCCCTGACTTGATCTGATTTATAGCCGGTACAAAGTACGATCCGCCTCGCCCCGTATTGCTTTAACTGTCGGATTAATTTAACCAGAAAAGGGTCCGGTCCAACTTGCGCCATCACCTTCTGGGATTCACCAATCGACGGTCGAAGTCTTGAACCGACACCACCAGCTAAGATTACAGCATCTACGTCTTGCAGAATTTTTGTTTCGTCATTCATATGATTAAACATTTTTGGCGGCTGAGCGCCTTAAGAATTGATAGCCCTTCAAGAGTTCCCTAATTCCCTCGTCCACATTGCGTTTCGCCTCGAAACCCGCATCCCTCAGCTTTTGATTAGACACGATGTAGTTTCTCTTATCCGGATCCGAGCCGACCTCGGCAAAGTGTACGAAAAAATTTGGAACTTGTTCTTTGACTTTAAAGGCCAACTCTTCTTTGGACATATTGGCCGAATCTAAGCCGACGTTAAAAGCATTACCATTCATCTTTTTGGAGTTGCTGATGCAATGAAGCATGCAGTCGGCTACATCGCGTACATGTACGAAGTTTCGCTTGAACTCCTTTTCAAAGACAACCAGAAACCCTTCACTAAATGCCATATAGGTGAAGTAATTAACCAACAAATCTATTCTGATTCTTGGTGACATTCCAAAGACAGTGGCAAGGCGAAGCGAAATGCTATTGTCTTTGCTTAAAACTTCCTTCTCTCCGTCTACCTTGGTCGTTCCGTACAGTGAAATTGGCTGAAGAGCGGATTCTTCCGTACAAAGCACCTCACCAGACTTAGTCCCATATCCACTATTTGTCATCGGATATATCATCAGCTGTGAGGCACTGCGTGTGGAATTTATCAGCTTAATTGCCTCAAAATTTACGGCTTTGGTCATCCACGGATCTCGATCGCATGCCGGTGCTCCTACCACTGCGGCCAACGGAATAATCACGTCTGATTTAGCAACAAGCTTTTTGACTAAAGCATCGTTACGCACATCGCCAAAGACGAACTCATAGTTTGAGTTGGCGCAAAGATGGTAGTGCGGCTGTTGAGCAAACATCAACGCATCTAAGACCGTGACTTGGTATCCTGAATTTAGAAGATGCTCACAAAGTATCGAACCGAGATACCCAGCTCCTCCGGTAACTAGAACGCGTGTAGGCATGCATAACCCTAAAAAATGAGTAAACCTAGATTCTTACAGTAATTTGATGCTCGGATTTCAGCAAGTGGACTTTGAAACTGGAGGGCTAGAACTTCCTTTGGTTTCAGGCGATTAGAGTCGCGTCACTTTGATAGGAACTTAACCATCTCAACCATCCCCATCAATCCTTGACCTTTCCCCATAGAAAGAGTGCGGCCGAAGAGGGTGTAAACTAAATCGGCTGGAATTGCCTGGATCGAGATCTTGGATTCTCCGCTCAAGGTTTCATCCAAAATCACGGCTAAAGCTTTAGCTGAAATTCCCTGAGGATTTTCCACGGCAAAATGAAACTTAGTGCTGTTGCCTGGTAAGTCGCTGGCCCAAATATAAGCCTCCGATTCACACCCTGGAACACGGTGCTTTTTCGAAAATGGTCTAGTTGCTATCTGCGGATCGACATCTTCAAATCTTTCGGCGTACTCAATTAAGAGATCGTAGCGCGTGTGTTCATCCATCTGCCGCATCTCTTCGAGCAGAGCAGATAGTTTAGGGGGGAGAGGCGCCATTGTTTTAGCGAATTATTATTAATACCGACTAAGGTCGTTCGATTGGGGCACCAACCAAGTTTCCCCATTCTGTCCAAGATCCGTCGTAATTTTTCACTTTAGAAAAACCTAAGAGGTAGGTTAAGACAAACCAGGTATGACTACTTCTCTCGCCGATTCGACAGTAGGCCACCACTTCATCACTCGGTCTTAATTTAGCTCCAATTTCATAAATTTCTCGTAACTGATCGGCGCTCTTAAAGGTTCCGTCTTCCGGGTTTATCGCCTTGGCCCAAGGAATGCTCTTAGCGCCTGGGATGTGACCACCACGAAGAGCGCCTTCGTTAGGATATTCGGGCATGTGCAGACGTTCGCCTCGGAACTCTTCCGGCGATCTCACGTCAACCAGTGGGAGCCCTGAGTTTACGTGTTTCAGCACGTCATCACGGAATATTCTAATTCGCGAATCATCACGCCCGGAGGCCTTGTACGAGGTTGGTGGGTATTTGACCAGTTCTTTAGTGAGCTCTCCGCCCTCTTTTGTCCATTTCAAACGCCCACCGTCTAAAATCTTAGCATTGGTGTGACCAAAAAGTTGATATACCCAGAAGGCATAACATGCCCACCAGTTATTCTTATCGCCGTAAAAAACCAAAGTTGTGTTTGGCGTGATTCCCAAGGAGGAATTTAGCTCTTCAAACTTTTGCCGATCTAAATAGTCGCGACGAAGTGGATCGTTTAGGTCAGTAACCCAGTCAACTTCAACCGCGCCAGGCATGTGACCCGAACGATAGAGTAAGCGATCCTCATTTGATTCAATTAGCCGTATATTAGCATCGCTTTTGTGGGCACGGACCCAGTCGGTCGAGACTAGTACATCGGGATAAGAGTAGCCGCGTGTGGAGATTTCATTCATCTCAAAGACTCCAAAAATATACCGCTAGAAGTATATCAGCCCACGGATAAAAAACAATCTTATCCCTGACTTGCTCTACGAAAAAGCGCCTCCGCTTCACCCTTAGCCCAGGCATGATCGACTACGGGAGCGGGATATCCGTTAATTGAGCAAGCGCGACTATGGTCATTAATTTGCTTTGTGGTTAGATTGGCTAATTCCTTAACCCAACGCTTGATATATATGCACTCCGGATCATATTTCTCCTGCTGCAGCCAAGGGTTAAAAATTCTAAAATATGGCTGAGCATCACAGCCGGTTGAAGCGGTCCACTGCCAGTTTCCGTTGTTTACCGCTGGATCGTAATCGATTAGCTTAGTAGCAAAATACTTCTCTCCCCAATGCCAGTCGATGTGAAGATCCTTAGTGAGGAATGAGGCAACGATCATTCGCACACGGTTATGCATCAAACCAGTCTCGTTCAATTCACGCATTCCCGCATCGACGATCGGGAATCCGGTTTCAGCGTTGCACCAACGCTTGAATTTTGACTCGTCATTTTCCCACCTGATGGCATCGTATTGTTTATGGAATGCTCCACTAAAAACATGAGGGAAGTGCCATCCAATGTGGGAAAAGAAGTCGCGCCAATAAAGCTCACTGATCAAAGTGTGTTCAGATCCAAAGTGATCCTTAAATGCTTTAAAGATCTCCCTAATCGAGATAGTTCCAAATTTATTATGAGCGGAAAGGCGAGAGGTGCCATTCAGCGCTGGAAAGTTTCTGGAATTTGAATAGTCGTTGAGTTGGCGTGAGCCTTTAATCAAACTCAATCCTTCGGATCTAGAGCCCTGGAGTGCTATTCTTGAGTTTCTTGTCGGAAGGATCCTTTCCTCGCCCAAGTCGAATTCCCCGGGGAGGCGTTGATCGAAAAACTCCATTTCCGGGGTCGCTTCTGGCTCAAGTACAGTCAACTTGCTTGCAGAATTTTTAAACGGGGTATAAATAGTGTAGGGCTTCCCATCTTTTTTTAGTACTGATCCGGGTATTGTGAGAAGAGAGTCATGGAATGCTCTAAACTCAACCCCATGTTTCTTGCACTCACTTCGAAGAGCAAGGTCCCGTTCCTTACTAAAAGGGGTATAATCAGTATTTGCAAAAACGGTCTTGACGCTAATTTGCGGAAGCTCAAAAAGTTGGTGTAGGACCTGTTCTGGAAATCCATGAAATTTAAAGAGCCTTCCTCCGATCTCTCGAAGCGATAGGTCTAGATCCGCCAAGGCCCCTAGCATGAACTGCACCGCATTCTCGCCCCTAAAAGGGTTTGAATCAAGCTGCCTCGGATTAAAGATAAAGCAAGGCAAGATTTTCAGCTTGGACTTTGACGCTTCAATTAGTCCAATGTTATCCGCTAAGCGGAGATCTTTCCTAAAAATAAAGATATTTATCGGCGTCATGAGAGGACGCTATCGTGACTTAAAGATTAAACGCAACTTTAGCTTTAGAACTGCAGTAATCCGGCGAATGCTGTCGAGGCAACTACACTTGGAATGACGATTAGACCAAGCGCAATTAATGCAATCCGTCTCTTAGGTGAGCTGAGACTCTCGATTTCCCAAAGGCAAAAGGCGAGAAGAAAAGTTGAAATGCAGAGGGATGCGAAGCTAATCTCAACTAACTTCGCCAACTGATACTGAATACCAACTAAAGCGATCAGGCAAGCCGAAGTTAATGCTAACTTTCTTGGCTGTCTGATTATGCTGACTAACTCACGTCTTATTCTTGAACCGGCAATAATGCTATAAGATTCACCCGACTGAACCATAATAAACTCCAAAACAAAACCTAAACCAATACTACCGTTATGCTGACTGAGGCGATTCAGGTGACGTCAAAAATAGAGCATAATTCTTTCAATTATTTGAATGAAATTAGGCAATTGCGAGCAAGGTCGAATAGAAGTAGGTTATAGCCTCAATGCCGACTAATCAGAACTTACTTTCCGAGATCCCGCTCTTTGCCCTCCTAGATGAGGATGAGCGTGTGGCCCTTGCGGCTCGGCTTGAAGAGGAGAACTTTTCTGCCGGTACTTTGATCTTTGCTCGTGGTGATCCCGGAGATCGTCTCTACGTGGTGCAATCCGGAAAGGTGGAGGTCTTCATCAAAGAAGACACGGGTGCTCAGATTGTGCTCAAAGTGGCGGAACCTGGCGACATCTTCGGGGAACTCGCAGTATTTGATCACGGAGCCAGATCTGCGAGCGCTACTGCACTCGAAGATTGTACAGTTTTGGTTCTTGATCATGAAGCTCTCAAATTGTTTCTCCAAGGGCGTCCACATGCGGCCTTGGACCTTTTGGCGGTTTTAGCAAATAGGCTGCGCAGTACCAATGAGATTTTGCGCGGGCGTGCTGCCAAAAATCCAAATGAAGAATTAGCCGAGGAGTTTACATGGCAACAGCGCTTGGCTAATTTTATCGCCCAGTTTAGCGGAAGCATGACCTTTCTTTATCTTAACTCACTCTTATTTATTGGATGGATTTCAATCAACTTGGGTTGGATACCTTTTGTGGATGTGTTCGACCCATATCCATTTGGGTTATTAACCATGGCGGTTTCGCTTGAGGCCATATTTTTGAGCATTTTTGTGCTTTTAGCTCAGAATCTGCAGGCTACGCGCGATAGAGTTCGGGGCGATATCGAGTACCAGGTGAATTTGCGCGCCGAACTTGAAGTGGCGGAGTTGCATAAGAAAGTGGATCAAATGAATGAGCGTATATTAGAACGGCTTTACAAATTGGAACTGCGCTCGGGCTCCTCAACGGTACAGAAAGCCTAATAAATTAGGGTTTCTAAATCGGCTAAACGAAATGTGAGATTTCTCACCCACTTATCGAACCAAACGCCCGATATAAATTGTAGTCAATTAGACTACATGCCGACTTTAATATCGATGAATCGAAAGATTATA
>CAZJXY010000088.1:0-11084 GCA_964549925.1 uncultured Bdellovibrionales bacterium
CAGAAAAATGTAGATTAATTTCGATCACTTAGCGCGTTAACTTAACGCCATTCGTAACTGTCACCTTTTCCCCGGTCTAGATCCCTATAATCATTCTAAAAAAATGCTTTTCGTTAAAACTTCCTGCAATGATAGTTTAGCTATTATTACAGGGAGCGTTCATTTGGAGCATCAACTTGCCTTGGAAATAACCAGCTGGACACCTCAGCGGCCGCACTCTTCATGTCGACCGATCGATTTCCTTAATAAAAAGAAGGAGGACGAATAATGTCAGACCCGGCTTTGACTACTGCAGACCCCCAAGCGCTTGACCTTAGCAGGGCTTCGATTGCCGCTATTGGCGCAGCCAAAGACGATGGCGTGTTATCGGAGATCGTTCTTTCTAGCTCACCGGCGCTAGGTGCAGTCTCCTCGCTATTTAGTCCGCTCTCGGTTCCCCCCCCGGTTCTGGAGAGCTTTACCTTCAAAAATCTAAAAATCACCTCGGAGGTTGGGCATCCGCTGCCGGAATATGAAAACGATGGTGTGTGTGAAGAGTGTTTTACCATAAACATCTCGATCTATAACGCCGAGCAAAAAGAGATCACTGGAGTTTCACTTTGTGGATTAAATAATCCCTTGGCGATGAATGGGATTTGTGAGGGGTTGGTGCAGGCCGACCGATCGAGTTCTTGCGCCGATAAATTAGTCTCGAAAGAACAGTTATGCCGTCTGCTAAGTAGAGCGGGGGAGCTGGGTGCTCAAATTAGAAGTGATGTCGGAGTAACCCCGGAGCGAATCGCTGAAGTTTATGAACAGCGCTTGAGCGCAAATTACAACCGTGAACCAAAAGCCGAGATACTTTCGGTAAATAGGGAAGACGGAAAGATCAGAAAACTAGATAAGTTTTCAAGCGAAGCGATCAAAAGCGGAAAGGAGGTAGTTTGGTTAGATATCGATGCAACTTTGCCGAATGGTATCGTCGATCGAAATGCCGTGCAGCAGCTGGTCGAAAAATCCTTCCCTAAGTTATTTAGTAATGACGGCAATACGCCGAGGGGTCGCAGTAGAGATTTTGAGTTTTTTGACGTAAGACTTTACGAAGAAGAAAATGACGTAAACGCGCTTTTTGCGGTTAGAAGAAAAAAGGTAGGAGCGTTTGTCGGTGAAAATCTATTTGTCACAGTTCATGACGGCGCCGCCGAGCAAATTTCTAGGCTGCACGAACAGTATCTCTCCGGGAAACTGATGAATACTAAAGAGGTTGGCGCCGGCTCGCTCTTTCTTGATCTGATGTTTGAAAGCGCAAGATCAGCCGATCGCATCCTTGACGGCTTTGAGCAAACTATTGAAGACTTGGAAACCTACTATGGGAGAAAAAGGAAGTTTCCGTCTGAGCGCACCCTAACCCATGACTTTCCACGCATACGCGAAGCCACTGATTATATGGCCGCAAAATTTGGAGAGATTGATAACGCTTTTACCATTTTGTCGCGATCGGTGGGAAAGCAGCACTTTCAGAAAATGTTCGGAGAGCTAGACGCTGATACTGCGCTACAAGATATCGAACACACGCAGGGCCAAGTCGCTTCACGCGGGAAAAAAGCGATGCGCTTGCGGGAACGCATAGACTATTTAGTTAGTACCCATAACACCGTGGTAAATACTAGAGCTGAGACAATCCAAGCCAAACTTGCAATCATCGGATCATTTGCAATTCCCTTAGCAGTCGGACCTCAGATTGTTCCGATATTGCAAGACCCAAAGCCAGCCGGAGTCGCAACCCTGATCGCCAGCGCGGCGCTTTCACTGGGGCTTTTTGGTTGGGGAGTGTGGAAGAGGGCGCTGCATATTTAGAGTGCGTAACAAAATGAACTCCTACTGCGATAAACGAGTTTAAGCGAGTCGTGCGATCACCAGCGCGTTCCACCGAAAGATCCGTGCTGTGTATTCTTTAAACTAAGATTGAATTGGACAAAATTCCCTTCACCGTGTCCGGCTCCCCAATCGACTGAAAGATATAGATTTTCAGTGGCCTGAACACCGAGCCCGACTCCCATCATTAAGTGTTCAAGATTATCCTTACTATGAATGTGTGAAAAGCGAAGATCCAGTGGACGCCCTCCCGCCGAATATGGTGTCATTCGTCCAAATTTAATCCCTCCCGCTGACCAATCCAGATCGTGACGTTGACCAAACGTAAAATTAACTACGTCGTCTCTACCGAGATCACTCAACTCCAAGTAAGTATCGTGGTACCAACGGTCATCCTGCGCCAGTTGAAAGAAATTCGAACCCAATTTTTGTTCATCATCCCAATCATCGAATCCTCTGCTGCCTCGTGAATCTCCCGAAGAGTTATCTCCAACGAAGAAATCCGATTCATCAAGGAAATCACTGGTGTTATCGTTTTCATCGGGATCATGTTTGTCTAGCTCATCGGCGAAGCCTGAGTTATCGAAATCGGATATGCCCTCGTCAAAAATTCCGTCTCGCGCATCTTCTATCGGATCTTGTGCTGAAACATCGAAGGTATCAAAATCCTCCCAGCCACGGTCAAAAATCTCTGGGTCAAACTCAATCTCTGCAGGATCTGGCGGATCATCCGGTTCATCTTCGGTTTCCTCCTCCATATCGTCATCATCAAAATCGTCCGATGGCTCTTCCTCCACCTCATCCGGTGAATTGCCGGAAGGGTCACTCATCTTTAGCGGATTATTTAATACATATGTGTACGGGTTGAATGACTGCGGATTCATTAAATCAGTCACCATCAGTTGGTCTGGCTGGATGAAGCGACCCAGTTTGGCGTCGTAGTAACGAGCACCGTAGAAGTATAATCCTGTATCCCGATCGTAGGGCTGGTCGGTGTAGCGATTTGTGGGAAGCACACCAGATACGTTTTGCACGTATAGCTCATCGCCATAAGGAGTATACTGCAGTCGTTGGCGTAGTGCCCCGTTTTCATCAGTTATGATATTAGTACTGCTTAGGTGATCTCCATGGAAGTAGTCGATGCTGTATTCAATCGGAGAGTTTAGCCGCCGAACTCTTCCGCCGCCCACAGCGCTAAAGGTGCAGACCCTTTGTGAGTCAGCCAGCACGTGGTTTAACTTTCTGGCCATTAAATCCCCAATTTCCTCTTTGATTTCGTAGAGTCCGCCGATCCATAAGCTCAAGTAGTTACTAGATCCTAGGGTGGCTCTGCGCCATAACCTGACCCCCGAAGCGTCGTATCCGAAGGTCTCGCGCTCGCCTCCTTCCTCAACTTCGCGCAGTCTATTTCTTGAATCATAACGCAAAATTTGAGATCCGCGGCGAATCATATTTCCATTCTGATCGTAGAGATAATTTACGCCATTGGCGCTATCTACAGCGTGAGGTTGAACGGCGTCATAGGAATAGGTGGCGCCGGTTTCCGGGTTGGTCCTGATATTACCTAAAGCATCGTACCCAAAAGTCTTTGTAACGCCACCACGTCTGTAACTTTTAAGACGATCAATCCCATCGTAGGTAATTCCCAATAATTCCCCGGAGGTATTTCCGCTACGGAGTAAATCAATGATGTTAGTGACGTTACCAACTTTATCATAGGTGTAACCGAGATCCTGAAGCGGCTGACTATTCTGATCGATGGTTTCCATGCGCCATAGCCGTTGCGAAAGAGGATAGTAAGTTTTTCGCGCGGTAAGACCATTTCCGAAATGAGCCTGTGTCGCGCGTCCCATCGGATCTCTAGAGATGATATCAAACGGTGTGGCAAATACCTGATCAGGATTAACGTCAGTAGAAGTTCTATGCAGCGTGAGATTATCCAGAAATCCGGCGTTATCTCTATGATACCGAGCGGAAGTGCCGTCAGGATAGATAATGCGAGTAATATTGTCGCCATCATCATATTCATAACCAATGGTATAACTCTTGTTTGGAGTAATGTTTAAGTAACGAGTTCGCTTTACGATTCTTCCGCGAATATCGTAACTTAGCTTTTCGAAGCCTTGCGAATCGGTGACGCGGTAAAGCAACCCTGGGTAAACCGTGTAGGCCGGATCATCGCTAAGATCATACTCGTAGCTATCCCTAGATTCGGCGTTATCGGCTGCTTCGGCGTTGGTGTCGACGTAAGCCGCTTTTTCCACGATCCGGCCTAAGATGTCGTAGCGATTTCTAATCACATGTCCCATGCCATCAACTTGACGCAGCAATTTACCCACAGGATCGTATTCGTAATTCCAGCTCCCACTATCAGGATGGTTTGTATGCACCTTTCTTCCCAGCGTATCGTATTCCATCCTAGTTAAAGTTTCTGGTTGAGCATTTTTTTGCAGGCTGGTGAGGTTTCCGAGGTTGTCGTAACTCAGATCCCAACGACTCTCAGTCCCGTCCGGAAACTCGTCGATTCGAATCACCCTGCCGAATGCGTCCTCGTAATACTTCTTTGATTTTTGTCTTGCGTTAGTAATCGTGCGTCCCCAAGGATCAGATCCGTTGATGCTATACTCAACTGTGGTGCTACCGGTCGGGCTAGATCCGCTGTCGGATGGAGCGTCTCCCGGAGGAGGAGAGGTAACCGTTAGTCGGCTTATAGCGTCAAACTGTCGCGTGGTTGCAACTGCACCGGATGGAATTAAAGTATGTAAATAACCCGCGCTAAAAGTTACTCGAGTGCTCTTGGTGTGATTTCCTCGAAGATCGTACTCCGAGTTTGATACACGATACTGGCCATTTTCCGCTTCGGCTCTAGTCTGAAGATGACGACCAAGACCATCGAAATAGTTGTATGTAACCAGTCCGTTGATCGGATCTATTCCGTCATTTATATTTTCCTTGACGTAATTAAAACTAGTAGGTGAACTAAAAGTTCCGCTGCTATACCCGTTTAATGAGTAAGTGTATCGCTTTTTCCAGATTTCCGCGCCGCCTGGAAGTTGAAGTGCAATCTCAGTCACTCTATACAGATCATCGTATCGAGAGATCGTTACTAAATCGTCGGCGCTAGAGTTAGGATCCCGCACTTCTGTAAATCTAAGTACCTTGGCCGATCTTGGATCGAAAGTTTTACGGGAAATGAGATTTAATCCACCGGGATCAACCGTTGTCGTTAGTGGAAATTGGCGATATACCGGATCGAAATCAATTCGAGTTTCTAGGCCGGCTGGATCAACTGAAGAAATGGCATTTCCATAATTGTCGTACTGCAACGTAGTATCGTAAGTAGCGTTACTTCTTAACTCATGCTGACGTCTAAGTACCACATTTCCACGGTTATCTGCGCTGTATTGAAACTCCTTCTTCGCGACTTTATTGTTCTGCGCTAGATCGGTCGAGATGATTTCAGTTAACGGTAGGTACCTTATTTTCCCGCCGTTTGGAGTATTGATTGAAGCAAAGGTCGATTTAAAGTAAAGGTCATCGTTCGCATTAACATTTCCGCTAACATCGTAACTCCGACGATTAAAGCTGGTTATCTCTCCATAAGAGTGCGTTAAAAGGAGATTACCTGTGCCTGGCTCGTAGTATAAATCCTGCGCCGTCGTTCGCTTGTGTGAAGGATCTCCGTCACCTACATACTCTATTACAACTTTGCGCCTGGTCGCTGCTAGATATCGTCCCGGTGACACCTGATCCTCAACTATCTGGTTAAAGATCTCTCGGTATAAGTTGCCGTTTTCTCCGTACGTCTCCTGCTTAAAAACATGTCCCTTTTTAGCTATTGATCCTAAATCCTCGAATTCTCCCTCAAAATTTTGATCTCCCTCACGTCCGCCGCCTTGATGAAAGTAGTTTACTTCTCGCGACCCGTCCGGACGGGTGACCTCCACGCGATGGAATCCCCGGAATTCCCGTTCGGCGTAGTCATAAAGACCGCCGCCATAGGAGTAGGTAGTAGTATACACATTGCCATACGGCACTCCGTAGGCGGTTGCTCCGACTGGCCCATCCGACTGTGAGACTTCGGACACCACGTAGTGATTTTGCGAGAGTTGGCTTACATTATTGAGCGTATTGTCGAATTCACGTGCATTTCGGTAAGCGATAGTAGTCTGGCCACTAATGATGTCGCCATCGAGATTGAATGTAGATATATAGGATAAAAGATCCGGTTGTACGATGGTGTTTAGCTGCACCCGGTAACTATTCTGATCGACCCCAACACCAACTCGATCTACCAGGCTATCTCCGTTAATATCAGCCAGCATCGCCGATGTAGCGCAGTCAGAATCATCGGGGTTGCAGGCGCGTCCGATATTACTCTCTCCCCAACTGTCAATGTTGTCTATTCTGATTCCGTAAGTGAAACCCTTTCCGATATTTATCTGAACCATCCATTGGGAGGCAACGTCACCGCTCCCCGATCCGGTTCCATTTACAATTCGATCGAGTAGTCCGTCTCCATTAATATCGCTCAATTGGCAGAGAGTAGATCCTCCCCAATAGCAGATTGAGCCATCGAACAACAAGGAGGTGTAATGAACCGAATCAGTCACCTGACCGCCCCACGCCTCAGGGGGATCAAATCCGGATCCGTTATTATACATTACCCATAACTTGTCGAAGTTGAGATTCGTTGTGTCTCCTGGAAGTCCACGCCCCTGCAGATAAGCGTCAGCTAACACTTTATCGGGAAGTCCATCTCCATTCAGATCAATAGTCGCCTCGTTGATTGTACTAAGATACTGATCTCCCGCTACGTGCGTAACCGCTGAAGGAGGAGAGGGGAAAGGCCAGCTTTGGGTCCACTTATATGGAACATTACTAAAGCCGCTGCCGGTGTTACGGAAAACGGCGTAATAACTTGGCTGCACATCAGTTCTGGCTTTAACTACTCTCTCTGGCAAACCGTCGCCGTTCATATCAATTAGGCTCGCCTCGGTTTCTCCGCTGTATATGTTCACATTTTGTGGAGCCCATAAATTGGCAACCCAAGGAACCTGGGTCAGCGGACCAAAAGCTGCGCGACTTAGATCGAAACCGACTCCCGAGCCACCATAATATGCCCTTCCGAAATCAACCGCGAAATTTTCTGGAGCGTTTACTCCTGGCGGACAGGTAAAACATAGATCCGGCCAGTTAAGATCAGCGTTATACACGCGGTCAATAAAACCATCTCGATTTAGATCGATCGCCTGAAGCTGATTTCGCCCGATTTCAGTCACGCCCGGGTTAATGTAGCGATCTCGATTAACTATCCCCGACTCTATCGTGCGGAAACTATAATGGCGCAGCGGCTCGAAGCTGCCGTGCTTTGAATTCAGTTGAACGGCAATCTTGTCGTATGAGTTTGGGGTGGCCAAACTACGCATGACACGGTCGGCATAGCCGTCTCGGTTAACATCATATAGATCAACCAATACGGAGGTATCGCCCTGCAGATAGTGCGGATATTGCATCAGACCCGGATTTCCTTGGTTATCGAGTCCTCGGAAATCTTGGGTTGGGCCAAAGATGTGTTGGACTTCTGCCTCTCCTCCTGTCACGGGATATCTAAAATCAGGACCTTGCTGGTAACCAAAGATTAGCCGAATTCCTTCTTCGGATGGACCGCCTGGGTTACTATCGTTATTTCCTCGCTCGATGACTGAGGCCAGAGTAAATCTCAAAGTTGTGGGAGATTGTCGATAGGAAAGATCATAGCTCCGCACCGTACGAAAGGGAGTTGGGCCGACCTCGCTGATTATGCGGCTTAAGATTTTATTGGTTTCGACTCGATAACCAAAGGCGTAACTAACACTTTCATCACCGGGCTGGGATCCGACTGGGTCTCGCTCTCCGAGTTCGAAACGAATTCTATGAGTAAACGAGGGCAGCCCCAAAAGTACATGCCCGTTATAGTCAATCTGGCTTAGGTACTGTTGGTTCCCATCGAAGCTATAGTTATACCGAATTAAATTTCCGTTAGCATCTTGGCTTTCGGTTATAGCCCATCTAAAAATTCGATCTCGCGCCGGCGCCGTTGTGAAGCGCGAATTGATCATCTGGCCGTTGCGTTGAATCTCTCCAAAAATATGAATATGGCCTTTCAGATCGCTGACAACCCACTTATCGCTCAACAATTCAAACTTTAAATAGCTGCCCTCAAGCTTGGGGCGGAAAAGTGCACCGCCCAATTGGCCCGTTTCACCGGTTGCCACTAGTTCGGAGTAACTTCCGTTAAAGGAAAATACAAATCCCTTTGCGTCATCGTAACGGTTCTCGCAATCGCCACCGCTCTCATTCCACTTAATCGGAACTCCATTTGTGGTGTTGCGTTGAATGTATCCAGGAGAGAGGCTCCATCCCACCCCAACCCAGCCGTTTCCTGACGAAGAATTGTATGAAAGCGAGAGCTGAGGATCAAATCCCCCGCGCGCTGGTGCACCTTTTATCGGGACTGAGTAGCGAAATGTTCCGGAGAAGAGATCAGTCTGGAAGTTGGAATCCGAAGCTTCGATACTTTCGCCTTGAGAAGCTGGGTCCTGCGGGTTAGCGCTATTTTGCGCGTAAAGTATCTGCCGATTGAATATGGCAAGAGCTAATATTGCGACTAATGTTGTTCCAAGATCTCTAACTGAACCCAAAAAACCTCCACTGTAACGACCCAAGTCCCGGTCAGAACTGAAGGAACTCAGACCTCCAACTGGTAAATATTCCCGCTTTTTTGTTATGGCTCAAAGTGGGTCATATGTGAGATTGTCCGCATTGCTTGCTTTGGAGCGGGGCTACTTCCATAAAAGACCTATAAATACAACAACTTCAGCGTTCGTCCTTCGGCAAGATCCTAATTTGATGCTGAAGGACACTGATTTGATGCTAAAAAGAGCCAGACTGACTTTAAAAGAGGAGGGATGGTGCTTTAACTTGGTCGGTAGGGAGCTAAACGCAGCAGTTTTGCTGGGGTTGGAAGATGGCGCTGAGGAACCCTTTTTGCACCTGCTTAAATAGGTTACAAAAATGTTATTGGCAGTTGCAGGATCTTCGGTCTGAGCCAGTTAATTTCTTTCCCGTTATTGATTACTATTCCATACGGGAGCCGCTGATCTTCAACAAAACTAATTAAACCATGAAGGTCACGAGGATCTGTCGAAGCGCCTAATTTAATCTCTATGGGCAAAACTCCGAAGCCGCCTTCCAGTATCAAATCTACCTCTGCCCCACGCTTGGTGCGGTAGTAGTATGGAGCAACGTTCACTAGCCTATTTTTAAAGCTCTTGATGATTTCCTCAGCCACAAAACATTCCCACATATGACCAACCTTCGGATGTCCCATAAGCGCATCGTGTGAGCGGAGCAAAAATAAGTGATTAGTTAAACCGATGTCACGCAAATAGCCGCAAGGCGATTTCATAGTCTGCTTAATCACATTATTGGTATAGGCGGGTAGAGTCCTCCAAATAAAAGTGCCACTGGCAATCTCTAAATAATTTTTAATTGTAGGCGAAGAGACATCGAGAGCTGAGGCGAAATTCGACAGATTTAGAATCTGACCTGATGATTCCGCTAGGATCCTTACAAATCTACGATAATTATCAATATTCAAACCTGGGAAGAGTCTACGGATGTCTCGGTTTACATAGGCGCTAAAATAGTTTTCCCACCAGATCGAAGCTAGATCCGGCTGAGATCTAAATTCGACGAACGGTTGAGGATACCCACCCAATAGAAAGCTCTGAAATACTTCCTCTTGGGAAAAGCGACTGGGTAATTTTACAATATCGTCGACTGCATTCTTCTGCAGTAAATCATACAGCCCATGGTCAGGTTTTTGCCAAGCCTCTTCAAGACTCAACGTCGACAGCTCAAAAACAGCGACGCGTCCGGCTAAGCTTTCACTAATGTTAGATAGAAGTTCAGGGGAACTTGACCCACTTATTAAAAAACGACCGTTCTTGGATCTATCTTCATCGATGGCGACACGTAAGGCTGGGAATAGTTGTGGAAGAAGTTGTGCCTCATCGATCACGATAGTGTCTTTATACTGAGATAAGAAAAATGCAGGATCCGCTTGAATTCGATCAAAATCTGCCTCTCGCTCCAAATCGAAACTGTGTGCCGAAGGGAGCAAACTCTTTGAAAGCGTGGTCTTTCCCGTCTGCCGCGCCCCTAAAATGGCGACACAGGGAAAGTTCTTCATAAGGTATTTAATTGAATTTACAGCCTTTCTTGGAAGTAGTTCCATTTTTAAAGTCTAACATTAAAAATGGAACAGAGCAACAGCCTTAAATCTACATCTGGGCTGAGGTTGGGACGAAAACGCATCGATTAAGCGATCAGGCCTGAAGGCCAGAAATATGACCCTTCATCTGATCAAGTCTACGGCTGTACGTTCACACAATCTAGAAACTGCTGCTCTAAAGTTTGAGCACCGCTCAAAGCCTCTAAGCGAGATTCAAGTGCAACACGCCCTTTTGCGATAATGACTACCCTAGAGCAAATCTCTTTTACTTCATTTAATATGTGCGTGCTCAAAATCACGCTCTTAGTTGCTCCAATTTCTTGGACTAATTTTCGCATCTCTACAATCTGCTTAGGATCAAGACCGCTTGTCGGTTCATCTAAAATTAGTACTTCCGGATCATGTACCATCGCTTGAGCGATGCCGACCCGCTGGCGATAGCCGCGCGAGAGGTGTTGGCAGAGCTTCTTTCGAACGTCATTTAGGCCGCACTGCATTAGAGTTGTTTCAACGCGCGCATGCGCTGAGTCGTCGGCAAGGCCGCGGAGTTTTGCAAAAAAAGTAAGGTACTCAACAACTGTGAGTTCGGGATAAAGCGCTGGAGATTCCCCGAGAAAGCCGAGGCGCTTTCGTACTTGGTCTGGGTCTTTTCTTATATCAAATCCAGAGATAATGGCGCTGCCGGAGGTGGGTGGAAGTACGGTGGCAAGCATTTTTAGTGTGGTGGTTTTTCCTGCGCCGTTTAGACCAAGCAGGCCTACGATCTCTCCTTTTTTGGCGGAGAATGTAACGTCTGATACGGCTTCGAAGTCGCCGTATCGTTTGTTTAGGTGGATTGCTTCGATCATCGGTATGAATTTTATAGTCAGTGGGGGTGCGGGCCGCAATAGCCGAAAAGGTGACAGTTACGAATGGCGTTAAGTTAAGCACGTAGTTTCTCCAATTTGTACAA
>CAZJXY010000089.1:0-10992 GCA_964549925.1 uncultured Bdellovibrionales bacterium
TCTCTTTCCAATTTGGCATCTTTAGTCTCAGTTGAAATGGATGTTGTGTCGCCAGCAATCAAACGCACGTTGGTGAGTTTGTCTGTCAACGAATATTGTAAAAATCGATCGCGCTTCTCATCTGTATCAAGATCGAACGCGGTGAAAGCCTCAGCAATTTCACGTTCAGTAAATTTTTTCGCTTTATTGTTGACCATACGAGTAAAGCTAAATTAGCACATTTTGCTCTAAGTTTAAGTAAGCTAGACTAACGCTAAGTTTGCTTGACCATGTGTGTCACTTTGTAGCACTCTAAGTGTCACATTTCGGTTTAAGCGATTCTCGAATAGCTAGTGATATTAGCTAGTTAAGTGGGGCGATTGCCAAAGTAATCGACTCCCGCCTCCTCCATTTTTCCCGCTCGGCGCTCGGGCCCAGGGGCTGCGCCCCTCTCGCCCTGATCGGGCGTTCACCCCGCCCTTGAGTTCTTTGACCTTCATCACATCTCCATGTTGTCCCTATTCGAACTTGGCTTCGCCAAGATTCGAATGACGGGCAAGGGCTTCGCCCCTGCACCCCGGTTCTCTGACCTACATCACATCTCCACCACATTTGCCAATTCGAACCGTGAGCAGCAGGGCCTTTGACTGAATAACTTCGATCAAAAGCTCTGCTAAAAGAGAATGTTGCGTATTTCAACACTTCTTTATGGCCTTAATATCAAGTCCTACTCCGGTCTCAAGGAAAGATTTGAGGCTAGAAAGAACACGAGGCCAGCCCATCGAAACTTTTTCTGCCATGCTGGAACCGGTCCTGAAGCTGTGGTGAAGGACCTTGAGGCAGACCATATCTCCGATCGGTTCAATCTCGAATTTCACTTGGGAGTTATCAGCTGGATCCGCTGGATCAGCCCAAGTTAGAACCAAGAGCTTGGGCGGAACGCACTCAACTACTTGCCCCTCGACTCTGATGCTCCGTTTTTCATCGTCAGCAAGGTGCTGCCACTTAGATCCTTTGCTCCAATCAGAAACATTACAATATCCTCCCCAATATTGACGGGTAAATTCCGGATTAGTAATGGCGGACCACACTGCTTGAGGGGTGGTTTTCATGTAGGTGGTGTAAACGAATTCTGGATTGCTCATAATTACTCCTTCTCCAAGGCCTCTTTAAGATTATGGAGCGCTTGAAGCCGCGACTTCTCAAACTTCCCGATCCAGCGCATATAAATGTCGTTGATGGGAACAGGATTGAGGTAGTGTAGCTTCTCTCGCCCTCTTTTTACCGTAACGACCAGATTAGCCGCTTCCAGTAACGCTAAATGTTTGGTTACTGCTTGACGGCTCATGTCATGCTTCTCGCATAGTTCGCCTAAGGTGAGACCGCTTTCTTTGTGCAGCCTATCTAACAGTTGTCTTCTGCTCGCATCTGCAAGAGCTTTGAACACATTGTCGTCTTTGTCAGAAACCATGCTCCTATTATATGCAACCATTTGGTTGCATGTCAAGCGCGACATACATCCGTCTGCGAAAGATGGATCTTATCTTACCCGTCCAGAACCGACTTCTGTGCCGTTTTGTCCGAGATTTTCAATTTCTTACATATTTTGACCGAGCTTAAACCCTTAGAGCGCAGCGCTTTCGTCGCCGGTGCCAACTCCTGATATCTGTATGTTTCCGTTAGGTGGGTGAATGCGGAAATTGAAGGGGATTTCGAAACGGGTTCGAATCCGTGTACCCCACCACCACCCCACCGCTTGGCTCCGCCAAGACGGCCGCCCCCGCACCCCGCTCTATGAGCGTGTACCGTCACAACCTCAGGCTAGAGATGAACAGGCAAGCTCGACTCTGAGCCCACTAAAAAGGATTGACGGTAATCGGAGAGGGACCTTCGATGAGATGCGTATCGGGAGTTTTCCACGCCTCCAAGAGATCCTCAGCCCACCTTCGTACAGTCTTTCTAGCATGGGCGTATACAGCAAAATCTCTGAAGCTGAATGGCGATGACTGATCTATCTCTCTATCAGCCCAAGTTAATAATAACTCGTTATCCTTACCGTCCCGTGCCGAGACCTCTACGGCGATACTCCCCTTTGCTGTAGACTTGACAATTCCACCACCCGGTACAAAAGCTCCGAGTGCTGTTCCGGCCGCATTCACCATTACCTTTGTAGGTCGCAATTCTACGAGTGCAAATTCGTAGATAACAGTGCTCTCATCTGGATCTTCGGTAACATTAAATCTCTTCGAAGGGTCCGACTGAAATACCTCTCGTAAAGTTGCATCAGTATATTGAGCCATATCTTGGACATCCTGGTCATACTCTGCCTTACCGGCAGCGTTTAGCTCATCCCACCATCCTGCCTCTTTGAGGAAATCGGTGCGTGTTGGACGAAAGTGGATCTTTTTGAAACGATCTCTAGTTGCGTACAGCCCTTTCTGATCCTTAAACCAAATCCTCTGTACAAATGCAGCTCGCTCATTCCATGGAGCCATCTTCTCTGGATGCGCTATGTATCCTGAATCCGGAGCGGGATCTGGTTTTAACAAAGTACAGCCCGCTAAGCTGGAGAGAACCACCAATAAAGCAGTAAACCTACAAAAATCAGTCTTTCGATAAAATGTCATAAGTTTCCTTTGACCAAAAATCGATTAAGCAATTTCCAAAATTTGTTAATAGTCTAATGCGTACGTTAAGATTTCTCACTCGTTTTACCTCTTTATATCGAAAATAGCTGGTTAGTACCACTGTGATTTCATTCACTTTTCCGCCCCTTGAAAATATATCTTTCAATGTTTAATATTTTAATGTTAAAATAATATTATTAGATTAGGAGATGAAGATGAAGATTAGACGTGCAAATGAGAGGGGGGTTACAGAGATTGATTGGTTAAAAAGCTATCACACCTTTTCATTCGGGGACTATTACGACCCTAAAAACATGGGATTTAAAACCTTACGGGTGATTAACGATGACTACGTTGCTCCGGGAAAAGGGTTTGGCTTTCACGGTCATAGAGACATGGAGATTATCACAATCGTCTTAGACGGCGCGATTGAACATAAGGATAGCCTTGGCTCAGGCGAAGTACTTCGTCCTGGAGAAGTACAGGTAATGTCCGCTGGCACCGGGATAAGGCACAGCGAATTTAATCCGCTAAAAGATAAGGAGCTCCATCTTCTACAGATCTGGATTGAACCTGCTGAGGATGGGTTAACTCCTTCGTACGCACAGAAAGAGTTTCCGAGGGTCGAACGAGAAAACCGCCTGCAGCGCGTCGCCGGCGGAGGGCGGGAGGTAGATGATGGTGCATTAACTATAAATCAGTCCGCAGATCTTTATCTGACTGAGTTGGCTAAAGGAAATAAAGTGACTCATCCGATCGCAAAAAATCGCTCAGCTTGGGTGCATCTGGCCACGGGAGAGATTGAGATAAACGGAGAGAAATTATCTGCCGGGGATGCCGCAGCATTTGAGGCCAGTGAAGAGATTAATTTCCAGGGGATCGCCTCTAATTCTCAAGTTCTTCTCTTTGAATTAAATTAATGGGCACAAAATATAAAGGGAAGAAAGTAGTCGTTCGCGCATTAGATGCATACATCGCTCTAATGCGCGCCTCTGCGTCTTTGACGGCGAGAGTTCACACGCATTTAGTGAGTCATAATCTTACCCCCGGCCAGTTTTCTGTGCTTGATGCGCTCTATTATGCCGGGCCGCTTCGGGCGAGCGAGATTGCGGATAAAGTTCTCACCTCCTGCGGGAACATCACTATGATCTTAGATAACCTAGAGAAGCTAAAACTTCTCTCGCGCGAGCGCGAAGCCGGAGATAGGCGCTGTATTAAGGTTAAATTGAGTAAATTAGGAGAAGAGACGTTTGAAAAGATCTCTAAGAATCACTTCGAAATTATCTCTGCGGAGTTCTCTGTGCTTAACCAAAGGGAACAGACAAAGCTAAAAGAGTTATGTAAGAAATTAGGCAAGGGGCGGGATAAATCAGTGCTGGCGTGAAGTACTCTTCTCAACCTATCCTCACTTGATGTCAAAAATTCTAAAAATATTCACCTCCAGGCAGATGCTGGTAGTACTTTTGCTTGGGTTCTCATCAGGCCTTCCCTTGGCGCTCACTGCAGGAACGATGCAGGCTTGGATGAAAAGTGTCTCAATCGATATCAAAACCATCGGTCTTCTTGCCTTAGTCGGCTGGCCCTACACGATTAAGTTTCTTTGGGCTCCGCTGATGGATCGGTATAGCTTACCGTTCCTTGATCGAAGGCGGGGCTGGATATTACTCACTCAAGTATTATTAATCGTCACGCTTTTATTTATCAGCATCCAAAATCCTGTATCAAATGTGGTGCTCTTTGCCGTATCAGCAACGCTTTTGAGTTTCTTGAGCGCGAGTCAAGATATCGTAATCGATGCCTACCGCACTGAGTTACTCGAGGAAAAAGAGTTAGGCGCAGGTGCGGCACTATCCAACACCGGGTATAGACTTGCGATGCTTACTTCTGGTGCGTTTGCCTTAGTAATCTCTGAAAAGCTCCCCTGGTCTTCGGTCTATCAACTGATGGCTGGGATAATGTTAGTTGGTGTGTTTGCTACGTTGTTTGCTCCAACACCTAGCGCAAAAATTATCCCTCCGCGAAAGTTAAAGAGCGCTCTGGTTGATCCGTTTCTTGATTTCTTTAAAAGACGGGGTGCGATTGAACTTCTAGTCTTTATCTTGATTTATAAGCTTGGCGATGTACTAGCGATGTCTTTATCAACTCCGTTTATGATGGAGCTTGGGTTTTCGCGCGCTGAGATTGGGTATGTCTCTAAGGGTATTGGGTTTGCCTGTACGATCGCAGGAGGTTTGGTCGGTGGTGCGTTGATGGTAAGGCTTACGATGTTTCAGGCGCTTTATTATTTTGGGTTGGTGCAGTGCATTACGATTTTGTATTTCGCCTACTTTGCCTGGGTTGGGCATGATTTAAGTGTAATGACTACGGCTATAGCGCTTGAGAATTTTGGTTCGGGGCTCGGGACTGCGGCGTTTGTGGCGTTTTTAATGAGTCTTTGTAACAAAAGTTTTACTGCGTTTCAGTATGCGCTTTTAAGTAGCTTCGCGGCGTTAACGCGGATTTTCGTGGGGTCATCGACTGGGTATTTGGCGGAAAACTTGGGATGGCCGATGTTTTTTACGGTTTCAACGGCGGCGGCGATTCCGGGGTTAGTGATGCTGGTGTGGAGGTTTCAGAGGTGGGGGGCGTCGCATGTCATTTCTCGCGACTAAATCCGATTGGTTTTTTGGATCTAAGATCAGATGTCTGCATGAGTTGTTGAATTGCAAAGCGAATGGAATTCAGCTCTTCTTCATTATCTTCAAAGCCTCTCGTGACTTTGCGTTCAAGTGCATCCAGTCGACGCTTTAGATCGAGATGTTCTGCGAGAATTTGTCGAGCGTGGATAAAGGCACGCACTACCATTATGCTAGCCTCGATAGCGACGCGACTGTTTAAAATATTCGCTGCCATTACTGCTCCATATTCGGTAAACGCGAGAGGTAGAACACTGGAATGTTTCAGCTTTTTTAACTGGTCGCAATTTGCGACCAGTTCTGCTTTTTCTAGCGCTGTTAATCGAAACATAAAGTCGTCCGGAAAGCGCTCAGAGTTTCTCTTTATCTGCTCCTTTAGACGTTTTGTATTGACCCCGTATAGCCGAGCCAAATCTGAATCGATGATGACTCTGCGTTCGCGAACGTACACTATTATGTCCCTTATATTTTGGTGTGCTTTATCGTTAGGCTTTTCCAAGCTATTTGTGGTCATTTGATACTCCAATTTTTAAAGTGGAGACTGTTCCCCTCATTAATACCATCGGGTAAATTGGACCAAAGTTGCTGACAATATAAAGGATGGTCGTATTGCGAGGTGATAATTACGGTTAGAATTTGGGGTGGCCGATGTTTTTTACGGTCTCAACGGCGGCGGCGATCCCGGGGTTAGTGCTGTTGGTGTGGAGGTTTCAGAGGTGGGGGGCGTCGCATGTCATTTCTCGCGACTAAACATGATGCGGAATTATGGGTGTCCGGTGTTATCGCCCAGAGGTCTTGCAAGAAATGCAGGACGGCTCCAGAAGAAAGGAATTCCATCTCCGGCTATCAACTGTCATATTGAAGCGGTACCGTTACAGCTAAAAACCAATTTTTCGCTTCTTAATCTCTGGTTGTTGCTCGAGCTTTGCCAATAGAAATCTTATCTCCTGTAGTTCTTCCTCATGTTCCGCAAATCCTTTAGCAACTTTTTGTTCCAGGATCTGTAAGCGCTGCTTCAGATCCGAGTGCTCGTGGGCAATTTCCTTTAACTTAACGAAAACTCGCACTATCATTATGCTAGCATCGATCGCGATCTCGCTATTGAGAACATTTGCTGCCATCACGGCTCCATATTCGGTGAATACTCTCAGAGGCTTTCTCCTTCCGCCATGGCGAGCTCTTGATCTCGCATTTTGCGAGATCAAGTTGGTAAGCTCTTGAAATGACACTTGAAACATGAAGTCACTCGGGAATCTGCGGAGGTTCCTTGTGACTTGTTCGTTTAGTCTGGTTGTACTTACTCCGTACAACTTGGCCAGATCGCTATCTAATATAACTCGCTGGCGCTTTATGGTGATGATCTTTGATTCGATTTCTTGTTCCATGCGGATTCTTGTATTGGCAATTAGCTTCCACGTAGGTAATCGCTGATTATTGCCAGTAGTTGCGTACAATTTCGCAAAATGCAGGGTGGTTCTCTGGTTGGTGGTACTCATCTCTAAAGTCGATGAGTAACAATTCAACATCAGAGGCTTCAGCCACGTTGACAATCGCTTTTAGTCATTATCATTTTGGTAATACTCAACTTCTAGAGATATTGAGCGAGCCCAGCGAGGAGAAAGTTGGGCACCACCAAATCCAATGGCGTGATGACTACTGCGATAGCGCTAGAGAGTTCTGGTTCAGGGTTAGGGACTGCGGCGTTTGTGGCGGAGAGGCTTGGGTGGCCGATTTGTCATTCCGATCTGGGATTAAGTCTCAGCGCTTGGAGCTGTAATTTCTAAGATCTCAGAAATCCCTTTTTGCCACGGAACTACTTTTACTTTATTTATCTCCTTTTCAATCGAATCTCGGCTTAAGCAATAGGCAGCTGAAATTTTCATATCCCGGGCAAATACCGCAAGGGTTGCAACATCTTCAGGATAGACATTTCGAGTAGATTTAATCTCGATCAGAATTGGTGCTCGGTTCGGTAGCTCAACAATAAGATCGATCTCAGCGCCATCTTTTGTTCTTAGATAGGAGAACTTGGCTCTGCGCTTTAAGTAGCTATTTAGTCTAATGAGTTCCAGAATAACATGCTGTTCAAAGGCCTCACCATACGCCGAGGTACTTTCATTCAATGGCGCTTGATTAGTTCGCAAAATTGCTCGCGGTATACCACAGTCGAAGAAATAAAACTTCGGCGCCTGGGACTGTTGTTTGCGAATTGACTGATGATATGCGGGAAGTATAACTCCTAAATAAGTTTCCTCTAGGACTGAAAAGTACTGTTTTATGGTGTCGGAACTGACTCCCACATCACGCCCGATGCTCGAATAGTTTAAGATCCTTGTATTCATCTGCGCAGCTATATCTAGAAATTTTCTGAACGGAGGCAGCCTCCTAACAAGCTGCTCAGCGATAACCTCTTCTTTCAGAAATGAATCCACATACGCGTGTAAATATTCGCTAATAGAATCCCGCGAAGACAATGAGAAGATCTTTGGTAAAGTTCCCCACTCCAATGCCGACGGCAAATCAAATTTATCTCCGAGCTCAATATGGGTCAGAGGGAATAATTCAGAGAGAAATGCGCGTCCCGCTAAGAGATTGGCATTCCCTCTTTTGAGCTTTCTTGAACTTGATCCGCTAAGAATGAATCTAAGACCGCGCTCCTCGATCAGTAGATGAACTACATTTAAAAGAGCAGGAACCCTCTGTACTTCATCCAATATAACGAGTGAGTCAGCGGGTGCACGCTTCAACCGATCGATCAGGGAGTCTGGTCGCTGACTTAGCGAGAAGTACTCATCTTCGCTCAGCAGGTTTATCGAAAGGTATGCCTGTGATTCATACCGCTCGCGTAGGATCGTAGATTTACCAACTCCTCTGGCACCGAAGAGAAAATAACTATTTGTTATCAATGGGTTAAGTAGTCTTTCAATCATACTAGGTATTTATCGCATATATTACGAGTATTGTCGACGACTAAGGGGAATTAGTTCACCCTATTTTTCTCTCCAGGTTTGGATAGGTTTATGAGTGTAAAGATAGAGAGATTAGTCTGAAATGATTGATAAAGTTGGAGGTGTCGGGTTGGGTTTTGCTCTGAAGCGGGGCTACTTGAGAGGGGGAATAATTCGCGGGGAAATCCGGGTCCCGCCCGCACAAATGGAATTGAAAAATGTCATGCTATGACTACTTAAGCGACCTTCACCTGTGGAATTTCTTTCAAAAGCTCTGGACGACGATCTAAGAGGCGCAGCAGAGCATCTGTAGATTTGGGATGACGCGAGAGCCCAGACTCATATCGGCTAAATGCATTATGTCCGCCACCAAAAAGCTCTCCAGCTTCTTTTTGAGTTAGTTTTAGTTTTCTCCTAATGCGACGAACTTCTCCAGTCGAAAGATATCCATCAACTTTAGCCCGAAAGTCGAAGAGAAGAGGCTCAACTGCCTCCATGTCAGAGTTATCAAGAACGGCTTCTCCGCAACTCTGACAGTATAGCCCCGGTTGCTCATACTTGAACTTCCGACCTTTGTAGACAAAGCGCTGAACCATAGATTTCCTTTCTAGGCTACCACCGCGACAAACCGGACACCGTTTCATAATTGTCATCTCTTCTTAAACGAGAGTAATAAAAAACCACCTGTTGGCATTACTGAAAACTTTACGTATAGCTCCATGCCCTCAAACTTTACATGGTAAACATCCTGCCAAACGCGATGGTCTGCGATACTGGTCATCGACTCATAAAAGTCAGATGGCTTAATAGCTTGAATAGCAGCCACGATATCCTCTCTTGAGAATCCGAGCTCCTGTGCGTTACGAAAGGCATTTCCCGTAACGGACAGACCCAAGTTCTCGACCTTTGAAAACTGACGCTTAATGGCATCAAGCTCATATGCACGCTTGAGCTTTTCCATTTTTACCCTATATATGTATTTTACCCTTTTAGGGTAATTAAATCAATCACCAATTACTTGTGCGTTATTAGGAGATTAGAGGAGATGACGGCAGTGCCCACGCTAAGCGACTACAGATCCTTCTTTATCTCCCCCTCTAGTAATCGCCGAGCACGATGAAAAGTTGCCAAGTTTTTTCTGGTATGCGCGTGGACGATTGAATCGATTTTTTTGTGGTTCTCTGCTGGTTGCTCGAACTTTGCCAATAGAAATCTTATCTCCTGTAGCTCTTCCGCATGTTCCGCAAAATATAACTCGCTGGCGCTTTATGGTGATGATCTTTGATTCGATTTGTTGATAATAGCCTTTCGTTAGTACCATTTTGATAATACTTAATTTCTATAGATATTAAGCGAGCCCAGCCAGGAGAAAGTTGGGCACCACCAAATCCAATGGCGTGATGACTACGGCGATAGCGCTTGAGAGTCCTGGTTCAGGGTTAGGGACTGCGGCGTATGTTTCGGAGAAGCTTGGTTGGCCGACGTTTTTTACGGTTTCAACGGCGGCGGAGATCCCGGGGTTAGTGATGTTGGTGTGGAGGTTTGGGAGGTGGAGCAACCTCAAGATCTGATTGTACTTGAGGGGGAAGAATGGTCTACCACGAGAAGTGGCCACATTATATACCAACATTAAAGGAAATTCTAATCAGATTCCGATGGAATGTTGGGGAGTGTCATTGGGCCACCAGTTCTAATATCGCTAAGAAATCCAATCGCAGCTCGCTTAAACTCTTCTTCGCCAATTTCGTAATCGAATCCCGCGCGAATATTCTGCTGTCTCGCCTCTTCCTCAGGTTGATACATATCGACATTTAGGCTGAATCGCCGTCGTGCAACTAATTCTGGATCCATATAAAAAGTTGCTCGGTCGAGAGGAGTTTCCGCAGCTTCAATCTCACGATAGCGATTTCTTAATTCCAGTCCGGATATTTTCCCTTCAGTGTAGTCCTCAAGGATTTGCTGAAATACTCCCACGTTACCCCCCTCACATAGTTAAAAACTACGTTATTAATCAACCCAAGATAAATTGTATCACAACAGGAGTCTTACTAAAGCTCCCTCGGTGGGGCACACACTAAATCATTACGTTTCAAGTCGTTGATAACACAGCGAAGTTAGCAGTCATATCAACTCCGGCAGTCTTACCTCACAGAACCCAGAGTAAATCGTCCGCTCAGAATATCGGACCAGTCATTAGCGTTCAAAAATCGCGAGGTAACTAGCTCGTAGCTTCCGTTTCTGAGCTCCATAATCAGTCCCCTGCGATTTGGACATGACAAATCATCAACGAAAGCGAAGTACTGACCCGCTCGGGGAAATCCGCCCCTTGGCGCGACTTTGACTGGAAGTCGCAAGGTCTCAGCTGCATTTATGAAGCCGTTGACTTTGCCCGCCAAGGCATCTATCGCCTCCTGGCCAGTTCCGCGAATGCCGAATATGCCGCCATGGCCGCTTTCTAAGTTGTGCCTTAGTCCAGCTGAAACCGGCTTAAACTCCCCAACCTGATTGATACCCATCTTCCCATAGCCGCGGCCAACTGGTCCAAAATCGATAAATCCAGAGCGTGAGTTCCTTCCTCTGGACCTAAAGAATCTGGACATTTGGGTTTCACTGCAGGCTCCGCTCCGCGAGCATAGAGCATTGGTGGCCTCCGACGTTGCAACCGAAGCCTCTCGACTTAGAAGTCTATCGACCTGGGCTCCAGCCCATCCGCCAGCCGCTCTCGCCCCTCCAAAAGCTAGCCCACCAAGCCTGGCTAGTATT